>CALBRU010000268.1 GCA_937927695.1 uncultured Thiomonas sp.
GTCACCAAGGGCTCCATTCACTATGAGGGCCACCGGATCGACAAGGAGGACGCGCCCGCCTTGGTTCGCCAAGGTGTGGTGCAGGTCATGGAGGGACGACACTGCTTTACCCACCTGACCATTGAGGACAACCTGCTTGCCGGCGCCTACAGCCGCCGCGATGGCAAGGGAGCGGTGCAAGCGACCCTCGAAAAGGTCTACACCTACTTTCCACGCCTGAAAGAGCGTCGTCACAGCCAGGCCGCCTATACCTCGGGCGGCGAACAGCAAATGTGCGCCATCGGCCGTGCGCTCATGGCGAGTCCCAAGCTCATCCTCCTCGACGAACCTTCGATGGGCCTTGCGCCGCAGGTCGTCGACGAAGTTTTCGCAATCGTTCGCGAGCTCAATCAGCGCGAAGGTACGACTTTCCTGCTAGCCGAGCAGAACACGGCCATGGCCTTGCGCTATGCCGATCACGGCTACATCCTGGAGAACGGCCGTGTAGTCCTCGATGGCGCTGCGGCGGATCTCGCCGCCAACGATGACGTACGGGAGTTCTATCTCGGTCTGGCCGACCAGGGCCAGAAATCATTCCGGGAGGCGCGAAGCTACCGTCGTCGAAAACGCTGGCTGAGTTGACCCGGCGGAAACTCTCAACACATACCGAGGAGTAACCGTAGTCATGGAATATCACGACACCCCCTATGACGCCCTTGAGACTCGGTCCCCAGACCAGCGAGAAGCCGAATTCTGGGACGCACTGAAGCATACCGTCGGGCATGCCAAAGCCAATGCATCAGCCTGGGCATATAGGCTGCGCGAGATAGAACCTGAAGAACTCACTGGACTCGACGCACTCGCACGCATTCCAGTCTTGAGAAAAAACGAGCTGCTGACTTTGCAAAGGGCAAGCTGCGAGCGCGGTGGCGATGTGTTTGCTGGCCATGCCACCGTTGGTTGGACCACGCGGCAGCCACACCGGGCCACCGCATTGCGCGTATTTAGTTCCCCCGGCCCCATCTATGAACCTCAAGGCAGCGGCATCGATCCCTGGCGCATGGCGCGCGCCCTGCACGCAGCTGGGTTGCGCCCTGGGGAATTGCTGCACAACAGCTTTTCGTACCACTTCACCCCGGCAGGGGCCATGCTCGAAGGCGGCGCGCATCGGCTCGGATGTACGGTTTTCCCCGCTGGAATCGGACAGACCGAGTTGCAAGTGCAGGCCCTCGCCGATTTGGGCGCGCATTGTTATGGCGGAACGCCCTCATTTCTCGGCATCCTGGTCGATCGCGCCCAAGCGTTGGGCATCGCGCTGCCACGACTGACCAAGGCACTCGTTTCTGGAGAAGCATTGAACAGTGCGCTACGCGAGCGGCTGGATGCCGCAAACATTACAGCATTGCAATGCTATGCCTCCGCAGATGTGGGTCTGATCGCCTTTGAAACCCGAGAACGAAACGGATTGCTTATCGATGAATCCGTGCTGATCGAAATTTTGGACCCAAACAATCGTCCCGTCCCTGATGGCGAGGTCGGTGAAGTGGTTGTCACCGTACTCAACTCGGCATACCCGCTGATTCGTTTCGGCACAGGCGATCTGTCCTCCATCCTTCCTGAATCGCGCCACACTCCGCTGTCTTGTGGCCGCACGCAATTGCGCATCGCAGGCTGGATGGGTCGCGCCGATCAGGCCACCAAAGTAAGAGGCCTTTTCGTACACCCGCACCAGATTCAGGATGTTCTGAAACGCCATCCAGAAGTCCGCTGGGCACGACTGGAAGTGTCGCAGCGCGACGGAGAGGATCAAATGCAACTGATCTGCGTCTCGGAAGTGGCATCCCCCAACTTGGCCCAAGCCCTGCAACAAACGATGCGCGACCTGACAAAACTGCGCGCCGAAGTCACCTGGCAGTCCAGCGAAAATTGGCTGCAGAATGCACCTACCATTTCAGACCTTCGCCCCAGACCTTCAAGCCAAGCTCAGGCCGATGGTTGAGGCGACAACGCCATCATGCCCGGACCGACCGCTGAATTCTGGAACGAACGCTTTCGCACCCACACGACTGGATGGGATCGCGGCGCGGTGCATCCGCAACTTCTGCACTGGACCGCCGCGGGAACGCTCAAACCCTGTCGCATTCTGGTGCCAGGCTGTGGCGCGGGCCACGAGGTTTTGCACCTGGCGGCCGCAGGGTTTGAAGTCACCGCGCTGGACTACGCGGAGCAGGCCGTCACCCTGGTGACCGAGCGCTTGCGCGAACAGGGTTTGAGCGCGACCGTTTTGCAAGCCGACGTGCGGCAATGGAAGGCGCCACAACCGTTTGACGCCATCTGGGAGCAAACCTGCCTGTGCGCGCTTTACCCGGACGATTGGATGGCTTACGCCAATCGGCTGCATCACTGGCTGGCGCCAACGGGGCGGCTCTTCGCCCTGTTCATGCAGACCGCGAAACCCGGCGCAGAGGAAGGGTGGATACAGGGCCCACCCTATCACTGCGACATTCTGGCCATGCGCGCAGTATTTCCTTCCACGCGATGGCAGTGGTCCAAGCCGCCCTACCCGCGCGTTCCGCACCCCGGCGGTTCGGCCGAGCTGGCGCTCGTGCTCTCCCCAGTCGTATCAGACGCGCGGGAGTAGTCGGCCACGCCGTTCGATCGGGACAGCGCAGCAGGTCGCAGCTTGAGCTGCGATTTTCCCGACGTTTTGGCGTTCAAACTATGAAACTCCCAAGCCCGCAGTTTGTCCGTGTCGAGAATTTCCACTCCGCCATACCGCAGATGCAGCACGCCGTCCGCCTCCAGGCGTTGAAAGGCCTGATTCACCCGCTGGCGCGATAAATGACAAAGCTGGCCGATTTCTGACTGGGTGACTTTCAGCGCGCCGCCATTCGCGCCGGCGAGCGGGTGAAACAAATGCCGCAGGGTTCGGGCGACAATCGATTCAGCACCGCTTTGCTGATCGTCCAGCGCCTGTAAGGTCATCAGTTCAAGGCGGTCGTTGAGTTGCTGAAGCAAATAATGGTTGAAGGCAATATTGCGCTCCAGCAACCAGAGAAAAGTTTCGCGCGGTACCAGCGCCAATTCGCAAGTGCGTATGGCTTGGGCCTGATAGCGCCACACCCCCAGTCGCATCAGCGTTCCTTCGCCGAACCAACCGCCAGCCCCCACGCCGGAATAAACCAACGGTTTGCCAGTGGTCGTTGTCACGGTAAATTTCGCAAGCCCCGACATCAAGCCGATCCAATGCTGGGCCGTTTCGCCCAGAGGCTGCAGCGCCTGCCCTGCTGGCACGCTCTGGTAGCCCACTTCCGAAGCCACACGGGCCTTTTCTACTGGCTGCAAACACCCCCACCAGCCGCTGCGGGCTGCCCAGATTGGCGTTTTGGAGTCGTTCATGCAAGTGTTTCCTGGCTCAGGCTCTATGCTCGCGATTTTTTGCCGTCACTCGCATGACAGCGTGTAAATATCATGACTTAACGCAATGCATCGTTGAGAGCGTCACCCATAAAAAAACCGGGTCATCCCCGGTTTTTATGTTGCGAGCCTCACTCGCAACATGCAGGCAAAGCGCCGTGCTGTATTCAGATCAGGAAAGATTCCTTGCTTTTGCCGCCGTCCACCGCGCTTTGAAGCCAGCGCGGCATTTTTCCGCGGCCAGTCCAAGTTTCGCCCGTCTGCGCGTTGCGATATTTCGGCGCGACCGTCGATCCCTTGGACGACGCCCCGCCACGACGCGAACCGAGATCGGCCAAGGTAATACCGTATTCATCCATTTTGGCGCGAATATCGCTCACCACGGCAGCAATCTCTGCCTTGCGTTGCGTTTCAGCCTGCTGTTTGAGGGCTTCAATCTGTGACTGCAATTCTTTATACGTTGCCATGAGCACCTTCTCCTGTATTGAAAGTTAAAACCAGGATCATCATACGACAAAACACAAAAAATAAAAAAGCCCGCACAAGGCGGGCTCATTCATAAGCACTGGAATGCTTCAATCCATCATTCGATGGCCTTGGTGATATCTTCCACGACCTTTTTGGCATCGCCGAAGACCATCATGGTTTTGTCCATGTAAAACAGTTCGTTATCCAAGCCCGCATACCCTGCAGCCATCGAACGCTTGTTCACGATCACGGTTTTTGCCTTGTAAGCCTCAAGAATCGGCATACCGGCAATCGGTGATTTTGGATCGGTCTTCGCCGAAGGATTGACGACGTCATTGGCGCCAAGAATCACGGCGACATCAGCCTGGCCGAACTCTGGGTTGATATCGTCCATTTCGAAAACCTGGTCATAGGGCACCTCGGCCTCGGCAAGCAGCACATTCATATGACCCGGCATGCGGCCAGCAACGGGGTGAATCGCATATTTCACATTCACGCCATGCTCGGTGAGCTTCTGTGCCAGTTCCTTGACCGCGTGCTGAGCGCGGGCCACAGCCAAACCGTAGCCGGGCACGATGATGACCGTTTCGGCATTGGACAAGAGAAACGCGGCGTCATCCGGGCTGCCCGATTTCACGGGGCGCTGCTGCAGCGCCGCGGTCGTTGTGGAAGACTCGGCGCCAAACCCGCCCAGAATCACGCTGATGAACGAGCGGTTCATCGCCTTGCACATGATGTAGCTCAGAATCGCACCGGACGATCCGACCAATGAACCGGCGATGATGAGCATATTGTTTTCGAGCGAAAAACCAATGCCAGCCGCAGCCCATCCTGAATAGCTATTGAGCATCGACACCACGACCGGCATGTCGGCGCCGCCGATGGGGATAATCATCAGCACGCCCAGAACGAAGGCCAGCGCCATCATGATGAGAAAGGGCGTCCACGCCGCCGTGGCCCAGAACCAAAGACCAAATGCGATAGCCGCCAGAAAAATAATCAGGTTGAGCCAATGCTGCCCCGCAAACCGCACGGGCGCGCCCTGGAACAAGCGAAATTTGTAGCGCCCAGCGAGCTTGCCAAAGGCGATGACCGACCCGCTGAAGGTAATGGCGCCAACGACCGTGCCGATGAACAGCTCAATGCGGTTACCCGGAGGCAGCGGGTCACCCGCAGCCTGAACGATGCCGAAGGCGTGGGGCTCGGCGACTTCAGCCACGGCGATACACACTGCGGCCAGACCGATCATGCTGTGCATGAAAGCCACCAACTCGGGCATTTTGGTCATTTCGACGCGGTTGGCCATGAAAGCGCCAATGCCGCCGCCGACCACCAGCCCGAGAAGCACATATCCGAGACCGAGTGCCCCGGCATCGCCGCCCACCTTGATAATCAAGGCGACTGTCGTGAAGACGGCGATGACCATACCTGTCATGCCGAACACATTTCCGCGCCGGCTGGTCGTGGGGTGCGACAAGCCTTTAAGCGCTTGAATGAAAAAGACCGCTGCGAGCAAATACAGCAGGGTCACGAGATTCATGCTGAGTGTCATAAATTGAGTCCTTGATGCTGCGCGTCACCTGGCGCGGTTCGAAACAGATCGGTGCGCCATCTGTTGGCGATGTGGTAACGTCAGATATCTATTGGGGTGTGATTTAGCTCTTGCCGGCTGTTTTCTTTTTGAACATGGCCAGCATGCGCCGCGTCACGAGAAAGCCGCCGAATACATTGACCGCTGCCAGCGCAACGGCGAGGGTTCCCATGACTTTGCCCAGCGGCGTCACAGTCAGCGCGGCGGCCAGCATGGCGCCCACGATAATGATGGCGGATATGGCGTTGGTCACCGCCATCAGCGGGGTATGCAAAGCCGGGGTGACATTCCATACCACGTGGTAGCCCACATAGATTGCCAAAACAAAAATGGTGAAATTGATCACCAGAGGAGAGATTTCATGCATGGTTCAGTCCTTGTTCAGGATGAAAATCATTGACAGGCTGGAAAATCAGGCCGACTTGCGCAGCAACTGCCCGTCTCGGCACATCAGGCAGGCGGCAACGATGTCGTCTTCCATATTCACCACAAAGCCCTTTTCCTTGTCGAACACCAGTTTCAGAAAATCGAGCACGTTACGCGCGTATAGAGCCGATGCATCGGCGGCCACGAGAGCGGGTAGATTGGTTTCTCCCACCAGGGTCACGCCATGCTTGACCACGGTTTTGCCCGCTTCGGTCAAAGGGCAGTTGCCGCCCTGCGCTGCGGCCATGTCGATAATCACCGAGCCCGGTTTCATCGACTTGACCATTTCCTCGGTAATCAGCACCGGCGCCCGGCGGCCCGGAATCAGGGCGGTGGAAATAACCACATTGGCCTGCTTGACCCGCTCGGCAACGAGGGCGGATTGCCGCTGCATCCAGCTGGCGGGCATCGGACGGGCATAACCGCCGACGCCTTGCGCAATATCGCGCTCTTCATCGGTCTCGAAGGGCACGTCGATGAACTTCGCACCCAGCGACTCGATCTGCTCTTTCACCGCAGGGCGCACGTCCGAAGCCTCGATCACCGCGCCCAGACGTTTTGCCGTCGCAATGGCCTGCAAACCCGCCACCCCGGCGCCCAGAATCACCACGCGCGCGGCCTTGACCGTGCCCGCAGCCGTCATCAGCATGGGCATGAAGCGCTGGTAAAGATTGGCCGCCAATATGACGGCCTTGTAACCGCCGATATTGGCCTGGCTGGACAACACATCCATGCTCTGTGCCCGCGAGGTACGCGGCGCCGCCTCGAGCGCAAACGCCGTCAGGCCCGCGTCGGTCATGGCCTGCAAGCCTTCGGCGTTGAATGGGTCGAGCATGCCGACCAATACGGTGCCGGGCTTCATCAGCCCGAGTTCCTCGGCTGTGGGGGGCCTGACCTTGAGCACCATTTCGGCCGCAAAGGCCCCGGCGCGATCGCCGATGGTGGCGCCTACGGCGATGTAATCTGCGTCAGGGGCGTCAGCGCGCAGGCCTGCATCGGCCTGCATCACCACGGTGTGCCCCTGGGCAATCAGTTTTTTGACTGTTTCCGGTGTTGCTGCAACACGGGCTTCGCCGGCCAAAGTTTCTGCCGGAATGCCGATACGCATGGAGTCTCTCCTTTGAAGTCTGCTTTATCGGGGTCTGAACGCAGCACGAACACGAGATCGTTTCAGCCCCACTCAGTCGGAACAAATCTGCTTGCCTAAGCAATAGATCCAAGCGCAGCATTATCCCGCGTTTTCCCTAAGATTGCTGCAGCGCAAATTACGTACATCAGGAAATCTCTTTTGCCTTTTTTAATATTTTGCATCAAGCCCTATTTCAATTTCTTTCATTCTTGCCGCCATGCGATTTGATCCTTCTGCGCGTCCTCGCGTCACGGTTGCAGCCATCGTCGAACAGGACGGTCGTTTTCTGCTCGTCGAAGAGCAGACGGTGGGTGGCTTGCGCCTGAACCAGCCCGCAGGCCATCTGGAAGTGGGTGAAAGCCCGCTACAGGGCGCGGTACGTGAAGCACTGGAAGAAACCGGCCGAGTGTTCGTCCCCACCGGCCTGGTGGGCGTGTACCTGTCGCGCTCCCAGCATCACACTCTCAACGGTCACCAGGATGTGAGCTATCTGCGACTCGCGTTCTGTGGTGAAGTCTCCGCTGCATACCCCGTACGCGCGCTGGCCGAAGTCATTGTGCGCACG
>CALBRU010000269.1 GCA_937927695.1 uncultured Thiomonas sp.
CCTGCTGCTGAGCGCCACCGCCAAAGATCGCAAGCTGTGGGAGGAAGCGCGCTGGGTCGCTCTTGGTCAAGCGCTTGCGGCGCAAGGTCGGATCGGGGTGTTCGCCTGGGGCAATGAGCCCGAGCGCGCCCGCGCTGTGCGTCTGGCCGAGGCGGTGAATGCCGACGCATCGGACGGCACGATGACACGCGCTTGCGTTGCCCCCGCTGCCTTCGGCCTGGCCGAATGGATGCGGGTGTTGCGTGCGGCCAGCGTGGTGGTTGGGGTCGATACCGGCCTGCTCTATCTCGCTGCCGCAGTGGGCACGCCCGCGGTGGCTCTTTACACCGGCTCGTCGCCGCACAGTGTGGACTTCGAGTCGGCGGGGCCCTGGCGCAGTCTGGGTGACACCGGTCAGCAGCCTGCTGTGGCCGAGGTGCTGAATGCCACGCGGGACGTGCTGGCAGCGGCTGCGAATAGCCGACCCCCGGCATGAAACTGGCCTTGCGGGTTTACGGCCTGCTCTGGCGTCTGGCATTGCCCTTCGCCTTGCTGCGGCTGTGGTGGCGCGGCCGCGCCGAACCGCTGTATCGGCGGTATTGGGCAGAGCGGCTGGGGTGGTTCAGCGACAAGTCGGCTTCTGCAACGACTGCGGGGCCGCTGATCTGGGTGCATGCGGTGTCTCTGGGCGAAACCCGGGCCGCTGCGCCGCTGATCGAGGCGCTGCGCGAGCGCATGCCGCAAATGCGGCTTTTGCTGACGCATATGACTGCGACTGGTCGCGCCGCCGGGGTGGATCTGCTGCAGCCCGGCGATGTGCAGGTCTGGCTGCCGTATGACTTGCCGGGGCCGATGCGGCGTTTTCTACGCCGGTTTCAGCCTTGTGCGGCGGTGCTGATGGAAACCGAGGTGTGGCCGAATCTGGCCGAGCAATGTCGCGCAGCCGGAGTGCCGGTGCTGCTGGCCAATGCACGGCTGAGCGCGCGCAGTGCGAGCCGCTGGCAACGCTGGCCGTCCTTGGCGCGCGTGGCTTGGGGCGGCTTGTTCGCTGCGGCGCAAACTCCGGAAGATGCACGGCGCATTCAGGCGCTAGGGGCGGCGCAGGCGACGAGTCTGGGCAATCTGAAGTTCGACATGCGACCCGACCCCTCGCTGATGCAACTCGGCGAGCAGTGGAAGGCGGCTGCTGCGCGCCCGGTGTTGCTGCTGGCGTCCACCCGCGAGCAGGGCGGACAGAGCGAGGAGGCGTTGCTGCTGGCCACGCTACCTTTGGCGCTGGCGCAGCGGGCACTGCTGGTTTGGGTGCCGCGCCATCCACAGCGCTTCGATGCGGTCGCGCAACTTCTCTCGGGCCAAGGCCACGCCGTGCAGCGCCGCAGCATGGGGGCGCCGACGGCCGAAACTACCGTATGGCTGGGCGACTCACTGGGCGAGATGGCGGCTTACTACACCATGGCCGATGCCGCGTTCATCGGCGGCAGCCTGCTGCCGCTGGGCGGGCAGAACCTGATCGAAGCCTGCGGCTGCGGCTGCCCCGTGGTGTTGGGGCCGTCGCAGTTCAACTTCGCTGCCGCGGCTCAGGCAGCGATTGACGGCGGGGCCGCAGTGCAGGCGGCGGATGCGGCGCAGGTGTGGGCGGCTTTTGCGCGTTGGCTCGACGCCCCGCCTTTGCGGCAACAGGCGAGCCAGAGCGCCCGCGCCTTCGCCGCGGCGCATCAGGGCGCGGCGAAGCGCCAGGCGGATTGGATCGTGGAGAACGTGGGGAAGGCGCTTTCGCAGCGCCCGGACGCGGGTCAGTAAATTGGCACCGAGGGGTCGATCTCGCGCGACCAGGCAGTCATGCCGCCGTTGAGGTTGTACAACTCGCCGAAGCCGTTTTGCTCCAGAAAGCGGGCGATCATCATGCTGCGGTTGCCGCTGCGGCAGATGACGACCAGCGGCTTGCTCTGATCGAGCTCGTTTTGCCGCAGGGGCACGATACTCATGGGGATGTGGGTGACGGGGCAGTGCGGGTGCTTGATCGCCGCCATCTGAAATTCCCAGGGCTCGCGCACGTCGAGGAATTGCCAGTCGGTGATGGGGGCGGTGGCGGCATCGATCTTGTCGGCCAGTTCGCGCACGCTGAGTTGCTTGATCATCAGGGAGTCCTTGTTTTCAGGTTCAGAATTGGAAGCGCGAGGGCTCGGGGAAATGCTCCAGCCGCGTGGCGACGGTATCGAACAGATCGCGGGTGCGGAAGTCGGCGGCGGTGGCTCGGGTGACGATCTGCGCGCGCATCACGGGTTCGTCGCCCACGATGGCCGCCAGCCGCCCGCCTGGTTTGAGGCGTTGCAGCAGGTCTTGCGGAATTTGCGCGACCGAGCCGGAGAGCACGATCACATCGAATTCGGCGCTTTTGGCGTAGTGCGCGCCATCGGCCTGTTCGACGGTGACGTTGTTCATGCCGGCGCGCTGCAGGTTGGCGCGAGCCATCGTCACCAGTTCTTCGTGAAGTTCCAGGGTTTGCACCGCAGCGGCGCGGTGGCCAAGCAGCGCGGCCATGAAGCCGCTCCCGGCGCCGACTTCGAGCACCCATTCATCTTTGCGCACCGCGAGTTCTTGCAGGATGCGCGCCTCAACCTTGGGGGCGAGCATGTTCTGGCCGCAGGGCAGGGGAATTTCGGTGTCCATGAAGGCCAGACCGCGATAGGCCGCGGGCACAAAGTCTTCGCGGCGCACGCTGCCCAGCAGTTCGAGGATGCCGGCGTCCAGCACATTCCAGGGACGAATCTGCTGCTCGATCATGTTGAAACGGGCTTGCTCGATGCTCATGGGTTCTCCGCAACGCAGGGTGAAAGTGCCACAGTTTAATTTGTCACGCAAAACCGGCGGGCGACGCGGTGTCTGCCGAAGAGCAAATTTCGCGCCGTTTGCCACATCGTTCCGGGCTAAGACGGCCATATCCAAATCCAATTAGAAATTTATCGTAATTGACATAAATTATCGACAAGACGTTCAGCACGGAGAAGGTCATGTCGTATGCCTCTACACTCGATCAGCGCACCGCTCAGGCCGCGCATATCGCCCTGAGCGGCGACCCAAGAGGCGCGCACGGGCTGCGGCGAATCTTGCCCTTTATTGGCCCGGCAGTGGTGGCCTCGGTGGCGTATGTCGATCCGGGCAATTTCGCCACCAATATCCAGGCGGGCGCGCAGCATGGCTACACCCTGCTGTGGGTGGTGCTCTGGGCCAATCTGGCGGCGATTCTGGTGCAGGGGCTGTCGGCCAAGCTGGGCATCGCCACCGGGCGCAATCTGCCCGAACTCATCCGCGAGCGTTTCCCGCGCAAGCTGGTGTGGTTTTACTGGGTACAGGCCGAGATCGTGGCGATGATGACCGATCTGGCGGAGTTTCTCGGCGCGGCGCTGGCGCTGCATCTGCTGTTCGGCCTGCCCATGGGTGCGTCGGTGCTGGCGGCGTTTGTCGTGGTGATGGGCATTCTGACGCTGGAGCGCAAGGGCTTTCGTCCGCTGGAACTGGTTGTGGCCGCGCTGGTGGGGGTGATTGCGCTGGGCTACGGCCTGCAACTGGCGCTGAGCCATCCTGCCCTGCTGCCCATCCTCAAAGGCACCCTGACGCCGAGTTTCGGCGGCAGCTCAGGTGCGGTGTATCTGGCGGTGGGCATTCTGGGCGCCACCGTCATGCCGCACGTCATCTATTTGCATTCCAGCCTGACGCAGCGACGCATTCAGGTGCCGGTTCAGCGCAGGGCGCTGCTGATGCGCTTCGCCTGGAAGGACGTGATGCTGGCGATGGGGCTGGCCGGTCTGATCAATATGGCCATGCTGGCGGTGGCTGCGGCCACTTTTCACCAGCAGGGCCTCGCGGCGAATGATCTGAGCGAGGCTTATCGCACCCTCACGCCGATGCTGGGCGCGGGGGCGGCCACGGTGTTCGCTTTGGCGCTGCTGGCCAGCGGCATTTCGAGCAGTGTGGTGGGCACGATGGCGGGGCAGGTGGTGATGCAGGGGCTGGTGGGTTTCACTGTGCCGCTGTGGGTGCGCCGTCTGGTCACCAGCTTGCCGGCTGTCGTGGTGGTGATGTTGGGCATCGACCCGACGCGCACGCTGGTGTTTTCGCAGGTGGTGCTGTCGTTTGGCATTCCCTTCGCGCTCGTGCCCTTGCTGCTGTTCACCTCCAACCGGGGTTTGATGGGCGAATTGGTCAATCGGCCAACGGTGCGCTGGGTTGGCTGGGCGGTGACGGCGCTGATCATCGCACTGAATGCGCTATTGCTGTGGAAGCTGATTTGACTGTTGGTGTAGAACGAAAGAAGTGTGAGCAGGAGTAAATGCGATTGAATTACAAATAAAAGTAAATATTATTTGCCGTATAAGCCTACGCGCCAGCGTGGGCAGATGAGAGGCAAATGCCATGTCTGCAAGTTCCACCCTGCCACAGCCCGGCCCCCGGGCGCTGTCCCGACTGGCCATTTTTCTGGCCGTGCTCGGCCCGGGGCTGGTAGTCATGCTGGCCGATACCGATGTCGGCAGCGTGATCACTGCGGCGCAAAGCGGGGCGCAATGGGGTTACCAGTTGCTCAGCTTGCAGCTGGTGCTCATTCCCATTCTGTATGTGGTGCAAGAGCTCACGGTGCGGCTGGGCATTTTCACCGGCAAGGGGCACGGTGAACTGATCCGCGAAACTTTCGGTGCCCGCTGGGCCTGGGTATCCGTGGCGGGTTTGGCGGTGGCTTCGGTCGGGGCCATCATCACCGAGTTTTCGGGGGTGGCCGGGGTCGGGGCGCTGTTCGGCGTGCCGCGCGGCTGGAGCCTCGGCCTGGCGGCGTTTTTTCTGCTGGCGGTGGTGTGGACGGGGTCTTACCGCCGGGTGGAGCGCATTGCCATCGCGCTCGGGTTGTTCGAGCTGGTGTTCGTCTGGGTGGCGTTTCGCGCGCCCATCGATGGCGCGCAGGTGTTGCAGGGGCTGGGCCATGTGCCGGCGCAGCATCCGGCGTACTGGTATTTGGTGGCGGCCAATATTGGCGCGGTCATCATGCCATGGATGGTGTTCTATCAGCAGTCCGCGGTGGCCGACAAAGGGCTGAAACCGGAGCAATACACCGCCGCCCGCTGGGACACGGCGGTGGGCGCCGTGCTGACTCAGCTCATCATGGCGGCGGTGCTGATGGTGACCGCTGCGGTGCTTTGGAGCGGGCACAGCACCGCGCCGCTCAACACCGTGGGGCAGATTGCGCAGGCGCTCACCCCGTCTCTGGGCGAAACGTTGGGGCGCACAGTATTTGGCCTGGGCATTCTGGGTGCTGCCATGGTGGCCGCCATCGTGGTGGCGCTGGCTGCGGCCTGGGGGTTTGGCGAAGTCACCGGCTACCAGCATTCGCTGGAAATGCATCCGAGGCAAGCGCCATGGTTCTATATCGTGTTCAGCGCGGGAGTGATCGGTGGTGCGCTGGTGGTGGCCTTCGTGCCCGATCTGGTCGCTCTGTCCATCGGAGTGGAAGTGATGAACGCCTTGATGCTGCCGCTGGTTCTGGGGTTTCTGGTGGCGCTGGCCACCAAGGCGCTGCCCCC
>CALBRU010000270.1 GCA_937927695.1 uncultured Thiomonas sp.
CGCCCAGGTCGTAGTGTTTGAAGGCCGCATGGGCCTCTTCACCAGTGACATCGTTGGAAACGTGGATCTGAATGCGCCCCGTACCGTCCTGCAAGGTGGCGAAACTGGCCTTGCCCATGACGCGCTTGAGCATCATGCGGCCCGCCACGCGCACGCGCACGCTTGCCGCCTCCAGCACCTCGGGTTCGTCGCCCCCATGCTGCGCCTGCAGGCTGGCTGCTTGGTGCGTGGGCTTGAAATCATTCGGAAACGCCGGGCCGATGCTGCGCAACGCGGCGAGTTTGGCGCGGCGCTCCGCGATGAGGTGGCTGTCGTCGGCGGCGGGCGGATGGGGGGCGTCAGTATTCATGCGGGATGGAGGGACGGTTTCTGGGAAATGTCCACGATGTCAAGCGGTGCGGGGTGGTGGGGCAGCTTGCGCGCAGTACGCGCGCCAAACCGACCGATTTTAGCCGCCCCTCACGCCTGAGCATTCCCCAGCCACAACCCCAGCCAGAACAAGCCGATCAGGCCGAACTGAGCCGCCAGATTAACTACGCCAAACGTCCACTGCGCCCCGGCAAATCCAGCGACGATCTTGCTCGCCGCGTTGGTCGTCAGGGCCATGCCGATGGCCAGCAAGGCCTGCCAAGGCGAAAAAGCGCCGTTGACCGCCATTTGCGCGGCAGAAGCGGCCGCTGCGTGCGCGTCGGCAAATCCCGCCAGCCCGGTTGCCGCCAGCGCCGCATCACTGCCCAGTACATTGCGTGCGGCTTCGGCGGCCAGCAGCACGCCCGCAAGCAGCGCGGCAAACAACAGCGCCTGCAGCGGCTGGAACGGACGCCGTGCGGCCTCCTCTTCGTCAGACAAGGCCGCACTCTGCAGCGCGCGCCGCGCCAGACGCCACGTCGCCCCCACCGCTAGCAGCGCGCCCGCGCCGTACAGCCCCACCGCAGGCAGCAGGCCGGGGAGCAAAGCCGGATCGATCAGTGCGACGAGCACACTCAACTCCGCCACGGTGGCCACATTCGATAGCAAAGCCGCCCGCAGGCAATCGCCCTGCCTGGCGGCATCCAACCGTGCGCGTTGCGCCATGCTGGCAATGGTGGCCGTGCTCGAAACAAAGCCGCCGGCCAGCCCGGAAAGCGCCAGGCCGCGTTGGCTGCCAAACGCCCGCACCGCCACATGTCCCACCGACTGAATCGCCATCATCAGCACGGCGAGCAGCCACAGCGTGTGCAAGTTCAGCCCCGCCAGCCAAGCGATGGGCTGATCGGGCAACAGCGGCAGCACAACTAGCGCCGCGGCTGCCAGCAATAAACCGGATTCCAGTTCCTGCGTGCTCAAAACATGGCGCACGAACCCATGCAGCGTTGTTTTGGCGGCCAAAATGCCTGCGACCACCACGCCCAGCCCCGCAGCCCAGCCGGGCGACTGCTGGGCGAGCGCGCCAACCAAAACAGTAAGCAGCAGGGCGAATTCCGTCGTCAGCCCTGGGTCGGACTTGCGCGTTTGCGCATATCCCGCAAAGGTCAGCAAGGCAAAAGCCGCGAGCACCACCCCCAGCGCAACCGGCCCCAGCACGCCCGCAGTCGCACCGGCCAGCGCTGCCAGCACAAAACTGCGCAGACCCGCAGGCGATTCAGGCGGCTGGCTGCGCTCACGCTCGATGCCGATCAGCAGGCCGACGCCGAAGGCGGCGATCCAGGGCAAGATAGTGGGGACGGCCAATTTGTCGATGAGTCCGGATTCAGGGGCTAGGGCAGGCGCCGGAAAAGTCGGATTCCTCCAGACGAATCCGGCCAGATTTTGACAGCACTAAATCTCTCGCATTTTTATGAATGGGCAGCGGGGCGCAGATACGCAGACGCCCAGCCGTAAATGCGCCGCCCGGTTGTTCGGCAAACCCGAGGGAGGTGAAAATCACGGGTTTTCTCAGTGGTGAATTGGCCGATACGACGACATTCGAGTGCGCGCCATGACCTGTTTGGAGCGGTTTTTCTTCGCCATCTAGAACGCCATTGCGGTTGCGGTCGTAAAACACAATCCAGCCCTTTGACCAATCCCAGGCGGCTTTGCTGTGACAGGCGCCCTCGTGACCAGCACACAAGCTGACCGCCTGATGCGATTGGATGGCAGTTTGCCGGGCGAGATGAAAAGCAGAAATCAGCGAATTGGTGGAGGTGGAGAGATGCTGTTGCAACAGCCAGCCACGCAAACTCGGCGCAGCGATACCCATCAGGACTGCGGCTACAAGCAGCACAAGCATCGCTTCTATCAGCGTAAAGCCACCTTCACTTGGCCGAGAGAACTCAACTGCCGACGGCCCTTGTAACCAATGTTGAACCTGCGACATGGCGAAACTCCATCACAGCATGCAATAGTTCGGCAGGGTAATGCCATACAGCAAAGGCGAGTTTTACTTCAATCAAGCTCCCCCATGTTCGTGGGGGAGGGTAGATTTAGCACAAAAACCTACCAGCAGGCAGCCCCCATCGTCCCGCTAGCTGATTTGGTGCCCGCTTGATCGATGCTAAGCGCACCACATGCGGTGTCCCGGCTGAGTTGAGCACCCTGAGGGGTGGCGGTGACGGTGTATGTACTCGCTGTCGGGGCGGCAACTGAAAAAACATAATCAGCGCCAGAGTTTTGCGGGCTAGAGCAATCGAGGGTTACAGGAGATGGGTCGCCTATGGCAGGGTTATCGTCTCCAGCTGTGTCTTTTAGGTAGGAGAGATTCTGCGTATAAAACCGCTCCATATAGCTTGCATATTGAGAAACGCACCCCTCAGCTGCCGCACGTTTTGTTTTAACGATACTGTTGATGTAAGAGGGGTAACCAATCGCGGCGATGATCGCAATGACTGCCACCACAATCATCAATTCGATCAGGGTGAAGCCCTTCGCTTTTTTGTTGATATTGCAGGTTTGCATTGTTCGAGTTTTCATGGGAGTCAATCCTCGCTAATTAAATGGCGTTCAGTTGCTCAATTCGCGCCACGAAACTCGCCCGGCCGCGCCGCCCGGCGCGTTGATTGGGCCGAGGTTCACGGGGGAGCCGCTCAGGTTATTAAATTGCAAACCAATTTTTCCATTCTTGTCATAACTGCCGGTCACGCCTGCGGCTGGCCCGACTGCATACACCATGCCGTTATAGGCAACCGGCGTAGCCTTGTTGTTTATTGTGACTGATGTTGCGCCAAGCCCAATGTCGTTGGTGAAATTGCTCCCGGTAAACGGGTTGACCAGCATCACTGCGCCAGAAGGCACGGTGTTGCAAGGATCGCTGACCTTGGGAATCAT
>CALBRU010000271.1 GCA_937927695.1 uncultured Thiomonas sp.
CCGTCTGCGGCCATGTCGAGCTGCACACCATGAGCATGGAAAACAACATCATGCGTATGCGCGAGGTCGGCGATATTCCGGTGCCCGCAGGCAAGACCCTGCGCATGCAGCCGGGCAGCGGCTATCACCTGATGTTCATGGACTTGAAAGCCCCGCTGAAAGTGGGCGAGATGGTGCCGGTGACGGTGAAATTCGCCCATGGCGGGCAAATGGAGCTGCAACTCAAGGTCGAGCCGCGTGACAAGATTGCGGGCGATGCGCCCATGCCGGGCAAGGCAATGCAGGGCGGCATGCACTGAGAAGCCCGCACACCCCTGAAAACAAAGCGGGCCGCAAACCTGGAGGTATGCGGCCCGGGGGTCCGACAGTCGGGTTTGCTGCCGCCTGTCAAGCTCATGCAGGGATGCATGATGGGGGTCTAACAACAAATCGGGTTCCACCCGATCTGTTTGCCGAAGCAGCTGCACTGCAACGACGAATCAAAGGTACGCCTCCTGCGTTGTCTGCGTCAAGATGAAACATGACTGCGGGCAAGGGGTATGGTTGAGCCTCCCGAACAGCCTTTGTGCAAGGCCTTGAATTCATTTCGTTTTATGTCGTAATCGGATGCGCCAGCAGGGCGTCGATCAAGCCTTGCATGCGAGCCTGCGCCTGGTTATCCGGCACGATGACGCGGCCCCATTCGCGCTGAGTCTCTCCTAGCCACTTGTGGGTGGCGTCCAGCCCCATTTTCCCGCCCAGGCCCGACTGCGGCGAGGCGAAGTCCAGATAGTCGATCGGCGTGTTGTCCACCAGCAGCGTGTCGCGCACCGGGTCCATGCGGGTGGTGATGGCCCAGATCACGTCGTTCCAGTCGCGGATGTTCACATCGTCGTCGGTGACGATGATGAATTTGGTGTACAGAAATTGCCGCAGAAAGCCCCAGATGCCGAACATCACCCGCTTGGCGTGACCGGCGTAGGCCTTGCGGATGGACACCACGGCGAGCCGGTAGCTGCAGCCCTCGGGTGGCAGATAAAAGTCCACGATCTCAGGGTATTGTTTCTGCAGGATGGGCACGAACACCTCGTTGAGCGCCACGCCCAGCACGGCGGGCTCGTCCGGCGGCTTGCCGGTGTAGGTGGAGTGGTAGATCGGCTGCTCGCGATGGGTGACGCGCTCGACCCCGAACACCGGAAACCAGTCTTGTTCGTTGTAGTAGCCGGTGTGGTCGCCGAACGGGCCTTCGAGCGCGTGGAGATAGCCGTTTTTTTCCATCAGCGGCACCCCGGTCTCGCTCTCGCCCTTCCATCCGGCTGGTGCGGGCGGCAGATGGCCTTCGAGCACGATTTCCGCCGAGGCGGGAACCTGTAGATCGAGCCCCACGCAGCGAGCCACTTCGGTGCGCGCCCCGCGCAGCAGGCCCGAGAACTGGTATTCGCTCAAGGTGTCGGGTACGGGTGTGACCGCGCCCAGCGTGGTGGCCGGATCGGCGCCCAGCGCAACGGCCACGGGGAAGGGTTGCCCAGGATTGGCCAGGGCGAACTCGCGGAAATCGAGGGCGCCGCCCCGGTGGGCGAGCCAGCGCATGATGAGCTGGCGGCGGCCGATGCGCTGCTGGCGGTAGATGCCCAGATTTTGCCGCTTGCGGGGTTGCGGCACGTTTTGCGGGCCTCGCGTGATGACCAGTCCCCAAGTGAGCAGCGGCGCCACGTCGCCCGGCCAGCAGGTCTGCATCGGCAGGCGGTTCAGGTCGACATCGCTGCCCTCCAGCACGACCTGCTGGCAGGCGGGGCGCGAAACGGTACTCGGGCGCATGTCCCACACCGCTTTGACCAGATGCATCAACTCGCCCGCATCTTTCAAGCCTTTCGGCGGTTCAGGCTCCTTCAGCCGGGCGAGCACTTCGCCAATGCGGCGCAGCTCGCTCACGTTTTGCGCCCCCATACCCAGCGCCACGCGCTGCGGCGTGCCGAACAGATTGCCCAGAACCGGCATGTTGTAGCCCGTCGGCTTTTCAAACAGCACGGCAGGCCCACCCCCGCGAAGCAGGGCATCGCAGACCACCGTCATGTCGAGATGCGGCGATACGGGCTCGGCCGTGCGCCGCAGCAGGGAAAGAGTCTCCAGTTGGGAGAGAAAGTCGCGCAGATCCCAATATTTCATATAACCAATAGAAGTGAAAGATAAGACCTTGTGCGTTGACTGGGAATAACGACGTTCCTAAAATTCGATCCGTGTTTGCCCTAAGTGCCTGAACTCAGGCGGGCAACACACTCGCCCCGAAGCACGCCTTGCTGCGAACGACACAAAGATCGAACGCTGCAATCGATGCAGGCCTTTCTCAAAGGCTGCATCTTAGGCCGCCGGGCTCCCTTGGTGAGCCTGTGCTGTCGGATCTGTGCCCTTGGGAACTGGCGCCGGCTGTCTTCCGACACCGCGGCAATTCCATTCAGACACAGGAGTGTTCCATGTTGAACGCCATGCAATCTTCCCTGCCGCGCGCACGTCGGCTGGCGGGTGGATTTTGGGAATTGACCCACCAGACTTTGATGATGGTGGGCCTGTTTGTGGTGGCCGGAGGTGCGTATCTGTACTTCCAGCCTCAAGCGATGACGACCCTGGACCGCGGCCTCACGCAGTGGGTCATGGCGCGCAAGACGGCGGCTGATGAACTTCAGGCGCTGGCGCAGAAGCCGACCGATGCCTTGCTGCCCATGGTGCAGGCTGAACCAGCGCCAGGCAATGGCTTGCCGGTGCTCACGCCGCAACAGCGCACGGTCTCCAACTGGCTGGCGCGGCGCTACAGCATTGCGCCCAATGCCATGGCGCAGCTCGTCAGCGCCGCCTGGACGGTCGGTCGCCAGCAAAAACTCGATCCCCTGCTCATTCTGGCGGTGATGGCGGTCGAGTCTTCGTTCAATCCTTACGCGGCCAGCGGCGTGGGCGCCACTGGCCTCATGCAGGTGATGGCCAATGTGCACCGCGACAAGTTCGCTCCCTTTGGCGGGCCGCAAGCCAGTATCGATCCGCTGGCCAATATGCGCGTGGGCGCGCTGGTGCTCAAGGATGCCATCCAGCGCGGCGGCTCGGTGCGCGCGGGCCTGCGCTACTACGTCGGCGCCACGAATGACGCGAGCGAGGGCGGCTATGCCGACAAGGTGCTGGCCGAACAGTCACAGCTCGAACGTGTGGCCGGCGTAGCGCCCAAGCCGGTCACACGTTCGAGCTGTGACTGTTCGGCCAGCACCTTGTCAGATCGGAAGAGCACACGTCTGAACTCCAGTCACTAGCTTATCTCGT
>CALBRU010000272.1 GCA_937927695.1 uncultured Thiomonas sp.
GCCCAACTGGCGGGGCTGTGGAATCAGTTTTTGCCCATCTCCCCCCGCGCCAGCCAGGGGTTGAGCCATTGGGAATACGCGCCGATGATCGAAGCCATGGGCCACATCCCCTGGGCTGCCGAGGTGTTCAACAGCGCCCAGCCCGACGCGGGAAACATGCAGTTGCTCGACAGCTACGGCAGCGAAGCGCTGAAAGATGCCTGGCTCGACCCGCTGCTGCGCGCCGAGACCCGCAGCGCCTGGGCCGCCGCCGAGCCCGACGCCGAGCTGCACAACCCGGACTCGCTGCAGTGCCACGCCACGCAAGACGGTAATTCCTGGCGCCTGACCGGTCAAAAAACCTGGGTGCAAGGTCTGCTGGACGCGCGCACCGCCAGCCTGCTGGTGCTGTGCCGCACCGATGCGCAGGCGGCCCTGCATCGCCAGTTCAGCGTGCTGCTCGTGCCGCTCAAGACCGATGGCGTGCAACTCGGGCGGCACCTGCAGGGATGGAGTACGGCGCAGAAGACCTTGGCCGAGGTGTCTTTCGAGGCCGCGCGCGTGCCCATCCATCATGTGCTGGGCCAGCCGGGACAGGGCCTGGAGATTCTGCAGGCCCGCCAGCGGATTGTCGGCCTGCACGATGCGCTGTGGTGTCTGGGCGCCGCGGAGCGCGCACTCGATCTGCTGATCGCCCGGCTGCAAACCCGGCGCATCGGCGAACAGCTCGCGGTGCATCACCCGGTCTGGCAGCAGCGCATCGCCCGCACCCGTACCGGGCTGGACACCACCCGCATGCTGGCGCGGCGCAGCGCCTGGCAGATGGACCAGAACGACAGCCACCTGCCTCCACAGGAACTCGCCATGCTGCAAAGCCTGGCCCTGCCGCTGGCGGTGGATGCGGTGCAATGGAGCATCCTCGCGCATGAGGCCGACGCGCTCGACGACAGTCTGCCTCTGGCCGGTCTGTCTGCGCAATTGCGGCTGATGCAGCAACTCACCCCACCCATCGAGGTGCTCCACGCCCAGATCGCCCAGGGCGAACTGCTGCGCTGAACGAACGCCTGCAGCAAGGCGGCAAACGTCGCACAATGAGGCGCACCGTTCACCTCGCCGCACAGACGGCGCCTCCCGCCATGATCGACCTCTACTCCTGGGCCACACCCAACGGCCACAAAATCCACATCCTGCTCGAAGAACTCGGCCTGCCCTACCGGGTGCATGGCGTGAACATCGGCCGCGGCGAACAGTTCGCGCCTGACTTTCTCGCCATCAGCCCGAACAACAAGATTCCTGCCCTGATCGATAGCGACGGCCCGGATGGCCAGCCCATCAGCGTGTTCGAGTCGGGCGCCATCCTTCTTTATCTGGCCGAGAAGACCGGCCGCTTTCTGGGCACAGGGCCGCGGGCGCGCATCGCCACGCTCGAATGGTTGATGTGGCAGATGGGCAGCATCGGCCCCATGCTCGGCCAGGCGCACCACTTTCGCCAGTACGCCCCAGAGAAAATCGACTATGCCATCGCCCGCTATACCAACGAGGCGAACCGGCTCTACGGCGTGCTCGACCGGCGGCTGGCGTCGCAGCCTTATCTGGCTGGTGATGACTACACCATCGCCGACATCGCCGTCTTTCCCTGGTGTCGCAGCGCCGCCAATCAGGGCATAGACTGGGCCGAGTTTGCGCATGCCAAACGCTGGTTCGACACCATCGCCGCGCGGCCTGCGGTGCAGCGCGGCGTGCAAGTGCTGACCGACGTGCGCCCGCCCGAGATGGACGCCGCCGCGCGCGAACACTTGTTCGGCAGCACCCAATACCAGCGCCGCTGAAGGAGAACGTCATGAAGCTCGTCCGCTACGGCCGCTACGGCCACGAACAACCCGGTCTGATCGACGCGCAGGGCCATCTGCGCAGCCTCGGGGGCATCGTCGACGAGATCGACGCCGACATCTTCGGCCGACCTCAGGCGCTGCGCGGCATCGACGCTGAAAGCCTGCCGCTGGTGAGCGGCAAGCCTCGGCTGGGCGTGCCCTTCGTGGGTATCGGCAAGTTCATCGCCATCGGCCTGAACTACCGCGACCATGCCAGCGAGGCGCACATGGCCATCCCGGCCTCGCCCATTGTGTTCAACAAATGGACGACCTGCATCAGCGGCCCGAACGATGCGGTGCTGCGCCCGCCAGGGGCGCGCAAGCTCGATTGGGAAGTCGAACTCGGCGTGGTCATCGGGCGCGAGACGCGCTTTGTGCGCGAGGCCGATGCGCTCAAACACGTGGCTGGGTATTGTCTGGTCAACGACGTGTCCGAGCGCGCCTATCAGCTCGAACAGGGCAGCCAGTGGAATCTGGGCAAAGGCTGCGACACCTTCGGCCCGGTCGGCCCCTGGCTGGTCAGCCGCGACGAGATCGCCGACCCGCAGAACATCGACCTCTGGCTCGACGTGAACGGTGAGCGCATGCAGACCGGCAATACGCGCGACATGATTTTCGGCGTGGCCTATCTCGTCGCCTATCTCAGCCGCTACATGACCCTGCTGCCCGGCGACCTCATCGCCACCGGCACCCCGCCCGGCGTGGGCATGGGCCGCAAGCCCCCGCGCTATCTGCAGCCCGGCGATGTGGTCACGCTCGGCAGCCCGCAACTCGGCACGCAGCGGCAGGAGATCCGCTCCGCTCCACAGCGTCCGCTGTGACCGGCTCCGCAGCCTGCGCGGCGACCTGCGCGGCAAAGTTCATCCCCTGCGGCTATTCTTGAGCTTCACCCTGGAGGGCGTTGCCATGCCGACACTCGATCTGGCCTTATCGCTGCACGCGCCTGGCCATTCGCATGAACACCCGCATGAACATCTATTGCAAGCGGTGCTGCACACCCGCGAGCGCAGCGTGGCGCTGGCGCAGGGGCTGAGCGATGCCGATTGCACCGTGCAGTCCATGCCCGACGCCAGTCCGGCCAAATGGCATCTGGCGCACACCACCTGGTTTTTCGAGGAGTTCATCCTCGCGCCGCATCTGCCGGGTTACCGCGTATTCGATCCGGCCTTCCGCTACCTCTTCAACTCGTATTACGACACCGTCGGGCCGCGGCATCCGCGCCCGCAGCGCGGCCTGCTCACCCGACCGCCGCTCGAACAGATTCTGGCCTTTCGCGCTCATGTCGATGCGGCACTGCAACGTCTGACGCGCGAGGCCGCCCCAGCCTATTTGCTCGAACTTGGGATGCACCACGAGCAGCAGCACCAGGAACTGCTGCTCACCGATCTGTTGCATCTGTTTGCGCAAAACCCGCTGCACCCCGCATATTGCGCCATGCCCGGCGCCGCGCCCGGTCCCATGCCCGCAGCGCAGAACCCGGAGCCCGTGCGCTGGGTGAGTTTTTCCGGCGGTCTGACCGACATCGGCCATGCCGACGAACGCTTCGCCTTCGACAACGAAGGCCCGCGCCACCGCGTCTGGCTGGACGACTACGCCCTGGCGCACCGCCCGGTGTGCAACGCCGACTGGCTCGAATTCATCGCCGACGACGGCTACGCCACGCCCGCCCTCTGGCTGGCCGACGGCTGGCGCTGGGTGCAGGAGCAGAACATTCGCGCACCCGCCTACTGGCAGGCGCACGGCGATGGCTTCCACACCCAGGCCATGACCCTGCACGGCCTGCAGCCCCTGCTGCCGCAGGCGCCCGTGACTCACCTCAGTTTTTACGAAGCCGACGCCTACGCCCGCTGGGCCGGTGCGCGCTTGCCGACCGAGTTCGAGTGGGAGGCCGCCGCGCGCCGCCAGCCGCTGTCGGCCGCAACGCCCGCGCAATTCGCCGATCACCCGTGGCGGCTTCCCCTGCCCACTGATGACGCGGCCACTGACGGTCTGCAGACCCTCTGGGGCGGCGTGTGGGAATGGACGGCCAGCGCCTATCTGCCCTACCCCGGCTTTCACCCGGCGCCCGGCGCCGTGGGCGAATACAACGGCAAATTCATGAGCGGCCAGATGGTGCTGCGCGGCGGCTCCTGCGCCACGCCGCCCGGCCATATCCGCCCGAGCTATCGCAACTTTTTTTACCCCCACCAGCGCTGGCAATTCACCGGTCTGCGGCTGGCGCGGGCCTGATACAGAAAGGATCGCCGATGCCTCCGCAGACCGCCACCGTCCTGCACCCGCCCGACTTCCCCGACCTCAACCCCGAGTTCGCCTCGCAAGTGCTCGAAGGTCTGAGCGCTCATCCCAAACGCATTCCCTCCACCTGGTTCTACGATCACCGCGGCTCGGAGCTGTTCGAGCAGATCACCGAGTTGAACGAGTACTACCTCACCCGCAGCGAAACCGCGCTGCTGCGCAACCTGCACGCTGAGTTTGCCCAACTGCCCGCTGGCGCGGCCGTGATCGAATTCGGCAGTGGTTCCAGCCGTAAAACCCCCCTGCTGCTGGGCGCCCTGAACGCCCCCGCGAGCTACACCGCCATCGACATCAGCGGCGACTTTCTGCGCCAGTCGGTGCGCGGCCTGCAACTGCGTTTTCCCCAGTTGGATGTGCACGCGCTGGAAGCCGATTTCACCGCCCCGCTGCACTGGCCCGCCGCACTGGAGGCCGACGTACGGCAGCAGCCCCGCATCGGCTTTTTTCCTGGCTCGACCATCGGCAACTTCACCCCGGAGCAGGCGGTGCGCTTTTTGCATGGCGCGGCGCAATTTCTCGGCCCGGGCGCGCATTTGCTCGTCGGCGTGGACGGCACGCAGGACAAGGCCAAACTCATTCCCGCGTATGACGACGCCCGCGGTGTGACGGCTGCGTTCAACCGCAATCTGCTCACCCGCATCAACCGCGAACTCGGCGCCGATTTCAATGCGCAGGCGTTCCGGCATGTGGCCCGCTTCGACCCTGCGCACAGCCGCATCGAGATGCATCTGCTCAGCCCCAGGCCGCAGACCGTGCGCCTGCTCGGGCAGAGCTTCACCTTTGCAGAGGGCGAGACCCTGCACACCGAAAATTCCTACAAATATCCGGTGGCGATGTTTCAGCGCCTGGCGCAATCGGCGGGGTGGACGCCGCAGAAACACTGGCTCGCCGCCGATACGGATGTTGCGCTGCACTGGCTGCAGCGGTGAAGCGGTCCGCCTGAATGGCCCACCGCGTCAGCGCGGCTCTGCGTCGGTCGGCGCTTCGCGCACCGGATGCTTGAGCAACTTGCGCTGCAGGGTGCGGCGGTGCATTTGCAGCGCGCGGGCGGTGGCGGAGATATTGCCGTCGTGCTCGGCCAGCACTTTCTGAATGTGCTCCCACTCCAGCCGATCGACCGGCAGCGGCTGGGCGGCCACGGCGCGGTCGGCCTCGGGTTCGTCTTGTTCCAGCGCGGCGAGGATGTCGCTTACCGTCGCCGGCTTGGGCAGATAGTTGGTCGCACCGAGCTTGATGGCATCGACCGCGGTGGCGATGCTGGCGTAGCCGGTCAGCAGCAGGATGCGCAGGTCGGGATAGGCTTCGCGCAGCGGCGCAATCAGGGTCAGACCGCTGTCGCCGGGCAGGCGCAGATCGAGCACCGCTGCGTCGAACGCGGCCGTGCCGATGAGCGCGCGCGCGGCGGGTGCCGAATCGGCATGCCAAACGGAAATGCCGCGCCGTTCCATGGAGTTGCGCGTGGCGGCAGCCAGCGCGGCGTCATCTTCGACCAGCAATAGATTCATCGGTTTGCCATTCATTGAACTAAACGCGGCCATTGCAGCGTGGCGCTCAGCCCGCCGCCTTCCCGTCGCGACACGGTGAGCGTGCCACCGAGGCGCTCGATCCCGGCGCGGGCCAATGCCAGCCCGAGGCCGCGCGTCTCGCCCTTGGTACTGACGAAATCGTATCCTGCCCGCGCCAGCCGATCATCTGACAGACCGGGGCCACGGTCGAGCACGTGCACGCGCAGACGGGTCGCGTCCCAGTCGGCCTCGACTTCCACGGCATCGGGGCTGGCGTCGGCGGCGTTGTTGAGCAGACTCACCAGCGCGGCGTTCAGACCCGCATCCACACGCAGCACCGGGGGGGCGCCTGCGCTGCGCAGTGCCAGCCCTGCCTGCGACTGCGGTCGCATGAGGTGCCAGTGCTCCAGCGTCTGCTCCAGCCAGTGCGCCAGCGTTTCGGTTTGGTCGCTGCGGCTGCGGGCGGCGCCGGCGGCCGCTGTGATGTGACCAAGCACGGTGCGGATCTGAGCCACCTGGGCCTGCATGCGCTGCAGTTGGGGCCCGAGTTCATCGTCACCCGCGTAGTCGGCCTGCAGATCGTCCACCGTCATCGCCAGGGTGGACACGGGCGTGGCGAGTTCATGCGCAGCGGCGGCGGCCTGCATGCCCAGCGCGAACAGATGCTGGTCGCGCAGACCGACTTCACGGCTGCGCGCCAGTTCGATTTCGCGCTCGCGCAAGGCCGAAGCCAGACGCGCCACCACCGCCGCCACCAGCAGCGCCGTGATGAGAAAGTTGCCCCACATGCCCGTCAGATGCTCGCCGAGCATGCCGGTCGCGACCCCGCAGGCCTCGGTCAGCGGGGTGGGGAAGAATGACACCAACGAATAAAGCGTGATGACCACCGCCGTCATGGCCCAGACATAGAACCAGGGCAAAGCCACCGCACTCAGGACGAGCGGTATCAGCAGCAGGGAGATGATGGGGTTGACCTCGCCGCCGCTCCAATACACCAGCAGGGCCAGAATGAGGGCATCGGCCAGCAGGTGGACGAAACCGCCCAAGGCACCCAAGCCGCGGCGGCTGCGAATCTGCCACCACAGCAACACGCCGAGGGCAACCTGAAGGCCGATCAGCCCCAGCACTTTGTAGACCGGCCAGGTGATGTCGAGGAAGTGATGCGCCCAGGGCAGCACCGCCAACTCGGCCAGCAGCATGGCCACGCGCGCCGCGAGCAGTCGCGTCAGGGTGACAGCAGGCAGATGTGGCGAAGCCGACAAAGAAGCTTGCGCCCCCTGATCGGCAAGGTGCAAACGCGGAATACGGGAGGACAACGGCATATCGCCATTTTAGGAAGCCATTGCGGCACGCCAGTACGCGGTTGTCCCTGCGACGCGCTGCCGCAGGGAGAACCCGCGCTCGTTATGGCAGCAGCACGGTCGAGCCGATGGTCTTGCGGGCTTCCAGGTCGCGATGCGCCTGCGCCGCCTCGGCCAGCGGGTAGCGCTGGTTGATGTGAATCTTCACCTGTCCGCTGCGAATCAGAGCGAACAGCGCATCGGCCATTTGCTGCTTCACCACCGGATCGGCCATGTGCGTTCCCAGCGTGGGGCGGGTGACATAGAGCGAACCGGCTGCCGCCAGGTCGGTGATCTTGAACGGCGGCACCGCGCCCGATGCATTGCCGAAGCTCACCATCAGGCCGAAGGGTTGAAGGCAGGCGAGCGAACGCTCCCAGGTGTCGCGGCCGATCGAGTCATAGACCACCGGCACGCCGCGTCCTGCGGTGAGGTCTTTGACCCGAGCGACGAAATCGTCATGGGCATAGTCAATGGCGTGGGCGTAACCGTTTTCCAGCGCCAGCGCACATTTCGCCGCCGAACCCGCCGTGCCGATGAGCGTGGCGCCGAGCGAGCGCGCCATCTGCCCCGCAATCAGCCCGACCCCACCGGCGGCGGCGTGAAACAGCGCCACATCCCCGGCCTTGAGCGCGCGGGTACGGTGCAGCAGGTAATACGCCGTCAGCCCTTTGAGCATGCTGGCCGCAGCCACCTCGAAAGCGATGTCGTCGGGCAGTTTGATCAGCGGCGCCACCGGCACGATGCGGCGCTGCGCATACGCGCCGGGCGCGCCGGTGCAGTAGCCCACGCGGTCGCCCACCGCAAAGCCCTCCACCCCCGGCCCCACCGCCTCGATCACCCCGGCGGCCTCGCCGCCCAGGCTGCCCGGCAGCGGCTGCGGGTACAGGCCGGTGCGGTGATACACGTCGATGAAATTCAGCCCGATGGCTTCCTGGCGCACCCGCACCTGACCGGGGCCGGGATCGGCGAGTTCTTGCTCGCGCCACTGCAGCACTTCGGGGCCGCCGTGTTGATCGAACCGGATCGCGTGGGTCGTCGTCATGTCTCTTCCTTTGTCGTTTGTTGTTCGTGCAGCCACAGCCACAGTGCAGGCAGGCACAGCAAGGCCAATGCCGCGGCCAGGGTGAACAGGGCCGCCGCGCCGATGGTCTGCCACAGCCAACCGGCGCCGATGGCCGCGAGCAATTGCATCAGCCCGATGGTCAGGTGATACAGGCCGAACGCGGTGCCGCGCAACTGCGGCGGCGCGGCCTCGGCCACGGCTGCGGAGAGTAATCCCTGCGTGAGCCCCATGTGCAGACCCCACAGCGCAACCCCCAGCCAGAACCCGGGCATTCCCAGCGGCAGCACGCCGCCGAGCAACAACATGGACGCGGCCAGCACCGCCAGCCCCAGGCCGAACAAGCGCTTGCGCCCCCAGTGCGCGGCCAGCAGGCCCACCGGGTAAGCCGACACGGCGTAGGCCAGCGACAACACCAGCGTGACCAGCGCGATCCACACCACCGACACGCCGATCTGGTCGCCGCGCAGCACCAGAAACGCCTCGGTCAGCCGCGCCACGGTGAACAACGCGGCCAGGCTGACGACCTGCCAATACGCCGCCGGCAGCGCCCGCGCCGCGCGCCAGTCCATCCCTTTCTTGCCCGCCTTGGCCGTCGCCATGTCAGCCTGCACCCGGCGCGGTTCACGCACGCCGAAAGCCAGAATCGCCACGGCGATGACTGCTGGAATCACCCCGAACCACAGCACCAGCCGCAGGTTGTCGGCATACACCGCCAGCAGGCCGATGGCCGCCAGCGGCCCGAGCACCGCGCCCACGGTATCGAGACTTTGCCGCAGGCCGTAGGCGGCATTGCGCAGCGCGGACGGCGTCGCGTCGGCCACCAGCGCGTCGCGCGGGGCACCGCGGATGCCCTTGCCGATGCGGTCGATGAAGCGCGCCGCAATCACCTCGCCCGCACCCGAAGCCAGTGGAAACAGCGGCTTGGTCAGCGCCGACAGGCCATAACCCGCCACCGCCAGCCACTTGCGCGAGCCCATGCGGTCTGACCACACGCCCGACACCACCTTGAGCATCGACGCCGTGGCTTCGGCAATGCCCTCGACCACCCCCACGCTGAGCACGCTCAAGCCCAGCACCGTGGTCATGTAAACCGGCAGCAGAGCGTGGATGAGTTCGGACGACATGTCCATGAACAGGCTGACAAAACCCAGCATCCACACGGTGCGGGGCAGGCGGCCTGCTGCCTGATCGGAGGTCTTGTGCATGAGCAAATTCTTGTTGTGAGCGGCGCGCTGGCCGCAGGTTAAGCGCAGTCTAAGCGCCTGCCGCTAAAGTCCGGTCTGTATCCATTTGCAATCCAGCCCCATGCGCCTGCTCCTGGTTGAAGATGATGTGATGATCGGCGAAAGCGTACTCGACGCCTTGCGGGGCGAGGGCTACGCGGTGGACTGGGTGCGCGACGGCGCTGTGGCCGACTCGGCGCTGCGCACCGAGCAGTACGACCTGGTGCTGCTCGATCTGGGCCTGCCCAAGATGGATGGCATCGCCGTGCTCAAGGCGTTGCGCACCCGGCGCGAGGCCACCCCGGTGCTTATCGCCACCGCGCGCGATGCCG
>CALBRU010000273.1 GCA_937927695.1 uncultured Thiomonas sp.
TGATCAAGGCCATCGCGTGGGACGAACAGCGCTTCGGCCTGAGCCTCGATCTGGACCGTTTCATGATCGTTGCCGTGAGCGACTTCAACATGGGGGCCATGGAAAACAAGGGCCTCAATATTTTCAACACCAAGTATGTGCTGGCCAATCCGGCCACCGCCACCGATGCCGACTATGACGGCATTGAAAGCGTGGACGGCCACGAGTACTTCCACAACTGGACCGGCAACCGCGTCACCTGCCGCGACTGGTTTCAGCTCAGTCTCAAGGAAGGCCTCACCGTCTTCCGCGATCAGGAATTCAGCCAGGATCTGGCCGCCGCTTCGGGCGGCGAGTCCGCCCGCGCAGTCAAGCGCATCGAGGACGTGCGGATGCTGCGCACCGCGCAGTTTTCCGAGGATGCCGGCCCGATGGCGCACCCGGTGCGCCCCGAGCAATACCAGGCCATCGACAATTTCTACACCGCGACCGTCTACGAAAAAGGCGCCGAGGTGGTGCGCATGATGCAGACCCTGGTGGGCCGAGCCGGTTTCCGCAAAGGGATGGATCTTTACTTCCAGCGCTTCGACGGTCAGGCCGTGACCTGCGACGATTTCGCCCAGGCCATGGCCGACGCCAACCCAGACTCTGCGCTGGCGCAACACCTTGCCGCCTTCAAACGCTGGTACAGCCAGGCGGGCACCCCGCGCCTGCACGTCAGCGGCGCGCTCGATACCGCCGCCCGCACCTACACCCTCACCCTGCGACAAACGCTGCCCGACACGCCCGGTCAGACGGGCAAGCAGCCGCAGGTCATTCCAGTCGCCACGGGCCTGCTCGATGCCCGAGGCAACGCCCTGCCGCTGTGGCTGCAAGGCCAGGACAAGGGTACCTCGACCGTGCTGGTACTCTCCGAAGTCGAGCAGACCTTCGTCTTCGAGCAGATCGATGCCGATGCGGTCACGCCTTCGCTGTTGCGTGGCTTTTCCGCGCCGGTCATCCTCGACTACGCCTACACCGATGCCGAACTGCTGCACCTGCTGGCGTTTGATGCCGACCCGTTCAACCGTTGGGAAGCGGCGCAGCGCCTGACGCTGTCGCGCCTGCTGGCGGCCGTTCGCGGCGAGGCGCTGAACCTCGATGCGCCTTATCTCGACGCGCTGCGCGCCGTGCTACGCGACCCGAAGCTCGATCCGGCGTTCAAGGAACTGCTGCTGACCCCGCCCGGCGAGGCCTACATCGCCGAGCAGCTTGAAGAGGTCGATCCTCCTCGCATCCACCGCGCCCGTCAGGCGCTACGCACCGCGCTGGCTCAGGAACTCGCGCAGGATTGGCAAACGCTTTGGGACACCCTCGCGCCCAATGGCGGTTACAGCCCCGATTTCGCCAGCGCAGGTCGCCGCGCCCTGCGCAATCTGGCCCAGGCACATTTGTGCGAACTCGGACAGGCGACTTGGCTAGGACGGGTCTATCAACGCGTCAAGGATGCCGACAACATGACCGACCGCTTCGCCGCGCTGGCCGCCCTGGTGCATGTCGGCGCCAATCTGGCCAAGCCCGCGCTGGAGCGCTTCGCCGCGCAGTTCGCCGGTGAAGCCCTGGTCATGGACAAATGGTTCGCGCTGCAGGCCAGCGCGCCCGACCACGACGGGCAGCAACTCGACCGCGTGCGCGCGCTGATGCGGCACCCAGCCTTCTCGCTGCACAACCCCAACCGCGCCCGCAGTGTGCTGTTCGCCTACTGCCAGGCCAATCCCGGCGCTTTCCATCGTGCCGATGGTGCGGGCTACGCCTTCTGGGCCGAACAGGTACAGGCGCTCGATGCCATCAACCCACAGGTCGCCGCCCGGTTGGCACGCGCCCTCGACCGCTGGCACAAGCTCGCGCCCGCCTATCGCGATGCGGCGCAACAGGCGCTGCACAGCGTGGCCGAAAGCGCCACGCTGTCTTCCGACACCCGCGAAATCATCGAACGCGCCCTGGCCGACTGATCTCGGCGCGCCCCTTTCCTTCCAGAGACTCCCCATGACCCAATCCGTTAACCTCACCCGCTATCTCGTTGAGCAGGAGCGCGAACACGGCGTCATCACGCCCCAACTGCGCCTGCTCGTCGAAGTGGTCGCACGCGCCTGCAAACGCATCAGTATTGCTGTGAACAAAGGCGCATTGGGCGATGTGCTCGGTTCCGCCGGCACCGGCAACGTGCAAGGCGAAGTGCAGAAGAAGCTCGACGTTATCGCCAACGACGTGCTGATCCACGCCAACGAGTGGGGCGGGCACCTGGCCGCCATGGCCTCGGAAGAAATGGACACCGTGTTCCCGGTCTCCGAGCACTACCCGCGCGGCGAATACCTGCTGCTGTTCGACCCGCTCGATGGCTCGTCCAACATCGACGTGGACGTCACCATTGGCACCATCTTTTCCGTGCTGCAGATTCCCAAGAACACCACCGACGTCACTGAGCAGCATTTTCTCCAGGCCGGCAGCAAGCAAGTTGCCGCCGGCTATTGCGTCTACGGCCCGCAAACCCAACTCGTGCTCACCGTGGGACATGGAGTGGCCGTGTTCACCCTGGACCGGGAACAGGGCAGTTTCGTCCTCACCGAGCGCGATTTGCAAATTCCGCCCAGCACCAGCGAGTTCTCGATCAATATGTCGAATCTGCGTCACTGGGCGCCGCCAGTGACGCGCTACATCGACGAATGCCTGCATGGCAAGGACGGCCCGCGCGGGCGCGACTTCAATATGCGCTGGGTGGGCAGCATGGTGGCCGATGTGCACCGCATCCTCATGCGTGGCGGCGTGTTCCTGTATCCGTGGGACAAGCGCGAGCCGAACAAACCCGGCAAGCTGCGTCTGCTGTATGAAGCCAATCCCATGAGCTTCCTGGTGGAACAGGCCGGCGGAGCGTCAACGAATGGCAAGCAGCGCATCCTTGACATTGCGCCATCCTCCCTGCACGAGCGTTGCAGTGTGATGCTCGGCTCGCGCGAGGAAGTCGAATTGCTGCAGCGCTACCACGCCGAGGCTGCCTGATTCGCAGAGACAACTTCGCCTTCGTATAGAATGACGAGTTTCGCCGGTGTAGCTCAGTTGGTAGAGCAGCGCATTCGTAATGCGAAGGTCGAGGGTTCGACTCCTTTCACCGGCACCAAAAAACACCAGTAAATCAAAAACTTACATAACAAGCCCGACATAAACAGTCGGGTTTTTTCGCCTTTGACCTTGCCCCTGGAATCCGTATCCCATAGCCGACTCATGCACTGGCGTGCCGGGGTTGGTTGGCGAGCCAGTTTTCTTCGAACTGCATCGGGCTGACATAGGCCAGCGTCGAGTGCAGTCGGGTTCGGTTGTACCAGAGCATCCAGGCGATGACTTCGTCCATGGCCTGGCGCCGGGTCTTGAAGCGCTGCCCGTGCAGTCGCTCCACCTTGAGTGAACCGAACAAGGTTTCGCTGCAGGCATTGTCCCAGCAGTTGCCTTTGCGGCTCATCGAGCTGGCGATGCCGTATTCGATCAGCACATCCCGGAAGTCACGGCTGGCGTACTGGCTGCCACGGTCGCTGTGGAAGATCAGCCCGGCCTGCTTGTCTGGATGCCGTTTGAACCACGCCATGCGCAGTGCGTCGATGACGATGTCGCGCGTCATGTCCGGGCGCAAGCTCCAGCCCACCACCTGGCGGCTGAACAGGTCGATGACCACGGCCAGGAACAACCACCCTTCGTCGGTGGCGATGTAGGTGATGTCGCCTGCCCAGACCTTGTTGGGCTGCTCCACTCTGAACTGCCGGTCAAGCAGGTTGGGCGTGATCGGCAGGTCGTGATGGCTGTCGGTGGTGACCTTGCCACGGGCCCGGATGCCATGCCGTTGCATGAGCTTTTGCACCCGCTGCTTGCCCACGCGAATGCCCCTGGCCAGTAGTTCCTTCCAGGTGCGTGGCCAGCCGTAGCCGCCACGCGTCTGGGCGTGGATGGCCAAGATGTGCACCCGCAGCGCGTCGTCGCTCAGGTGGCGGCGCTGGGCACCCCTGGCGCGGCGAACGAAGTGCGCGTGGTAGCCGGCCACGCTGACCTCCAGCACCCGGCACTGCACCGAGATCGGCCACACGCACCGATGGCGCTCGATGAAGGCGTACTTCACAGCGACTCGCCGGGTAGCAGCGGCGCATTACTGCGCCGCCGCCCCCTAAGAACCGTGCTTGCGTGTTTCCCCGCACACGGCTCAAGCCATCCAAACAGCCCGCAAGCGGACCGAGCCAGCAACAACGGGTTTAGAAGGCATGAGCTCGACGCTGGAAGTAGGCGGTCCATGCTGGATCGAACGGGTTCCCGGAATTCGCTGCTGCCGGTGATGTCCACCTTGCCGCCGTACTTCTTCGCGGCCAAGCGTAGGGCGGCTTCCAGACTGTCCGCGCCCTTGTCGTGCATCACGATAAGCGGGCCGGTGTCGGTGAACTGGTCCCGCCCCTGCGCATCACGGTACAGCACGAGTTGCCGCTTGGGGTCGATGTGCGCCTCCAGCCCGGCCAGGGTGAGTTTGCGCAGCGGGTCGAGTTCTTCGCCCTCGATGCCGTCGATCTGTTGGTTCTTCTTGCGCTGCTCGCGGTAACGGATGCCGCGCAATGCCGCCTGCGCTGCCTCATCCCCCTGCGCCGCTTCGCGCTCAACCCACAGTCGGCTGCCTGATTGGCATGATCTAGATCAAACTATTGCGCGATGCGCCTCAAGCGCGAGCCTTGGAGGCCGTTATATAGATATTCGAATATGCCGCGTGTCATGCAGAAAAAGTTCTCCAGCATGCGGCCGGAGGAGTTATGCGCAACAACCAGCCCGTCACCCAGACCGAGCGCCTGTTTGGGAAAAACGAATACATCGTCTCCAAGACCGACCTCAAAGGGCGGCTCACCTATGTGAACCGGCCCTTTCTTGAGATCAGCGGATTTTCCGAGGACGAATTGCTGGGTTCCGCCCACAACATCGTGCGCCACCCGGACATGCCGCCTGAGGCGTTTGATGACATGTGGCGCGATCTTCAAGCCGGCAAGCCGTGGCAGGGTATGGTGAAGAATCGTTGCAAGAACGGTGACTTCTACTGGGTTCAGGCCAATGCCAACCCCATCTGGGAAGAGGGCCGGATGGTGGGCTATATGTCGCTGCGGGTGCTCCCCAGCCGCGAGCAGGTGAGGGAGGCGCAAGAGTTTTACGCTTCGTTGCGAGAAGGACGTGCACAAGGCTGGACGGTGCGGCATGGAAAGCCAGCGCGCACCGGCTTGCTCGGATGGCTGAGAGAGGGGGCGCGAGTGTTGCAACAGCGGGCCGTTTCCTTTTTCAGCGCGGGTTTGCTGCTCATCGCCCTGTTGATGTTGGCGCTCGGCGGGGCCGAGCAAGCTGGCTTGCAACAAATTGCAGGCTTGGCGATCAGCACACTGCAGATGGCTCTGTCGGTGGTGCTGATGGGCGGACTGGCTTCGCTCGTCTGGACCGTGCGGCGTCAACTGTTGCAGCCCAT
>CALBRU010000274.1 GCA_937927695.1 uncultured Thiomonas sp.
TCTTGCAAATCGCCACAAATCCTGGCGATCTTGTGCTCGATTCATTCGGCGGATCAGGAACTACCGGAGCGGTTTCTCACAAGATGGGTCGCCGTTGGATCATGGTGGAGCTGGGCGAGCATTGCCATACGCATATTATTCCTCGCCTCAAGAAAGTCATTGACGGTGAAGATGAGGGCGGCGTTACTGACAGCGTGAATTGGCAAGGCGGTGGAGGCTTTCGCTACTACAAGCTCGCGCCAAGCCTCATCGTCAGTGACCGTTGGGGAAATTCAGTCATCAACCCTGAGTACAACGCTGCGCAACTGGCCGAAGCGCTCTCCAAACTGGAGGGATTCACTTATGCCCCATCGGAGGTGCATTGGTGGCGGCACGGGCACTCCAGCGAGCGGGACTTCATCTACGTCACGACACAGAACCTTTCGGCAGATCAACTTCAGGCGTTGTCGGATGAAGTGGGCAGCGACCAGAGTCTGCTCGTCTGCTGCGCGGCCTTCCATGGCGTCACCGCAGCCAAAGCATCCGAGCGCTGGCCGAACCTGACGCTGAAGAAGATCCCGAAGATGGTGCTGGCCCGCTGTGAGTGGGGCCACGACGATTACAGCCTCAACGTCGCCAACCTTCCGATGGCGGAAAAGACAGCGCCGGCTGAAGAGGCCGTGTCTACAACGGGCGCTGTCACGCGCAAAACCAAGAAATCCGCTGCCACAAACGCAGGGCAAGGCGGTCTGTTCGGGGAGAACGAAGAATGAATGCACGCGTCCAGAACGCTGTCACAGGCCGACTGTCTCTGCGCCCGCCGCAAGCGGAGTCTCTTGCGAAGCTCGTGCGCGCCATCGAGGCCGCGCCGGAGCTGCTCGGCCACGACCAAGATGTGGCGGCCATCCTTGTCACGCTGAAGGCGGAATTCCCGACGCTGGAGGACTTTGAACGCGAGTTCCCCTCGCTGTGCTTCTCGCTGGCCACAGGCGTGGGCAAGACACGGCTGATGGGCGCGTTCATTGCCTACTTGCACCTGGCGCATGGCATCAACAACTTCTTCGTGCTGGCGCCGAACCTGACGATCTACAACAAGCTGATCGCCGACTTCACGCGCAACACGCCCAAGTACGTGTTCAAGGGGATCGCCGAGTTCGCTCAGCAGCCGCCCTTGATCATCACGGGCGACAACTACGACCAGACCGGTGCGGTGGTTCAGGACCAGACGATGGGCCTTGCGCACGACGTGCGCATCAACATCTTCAACATCTCCAAGATCAACTCGGAGGTGCGTGGCGGCAAAGAGCCTCGCATCAAGCGCATGCGGGAGGAGCTTGGCGACAGCTACTTCAACCCCCTGGCCAGCCTGGACGACCTGGTGCTGTTGATGGATGAGTCGCACCGCTACCGGGCCAGCGCGGGGGTGCGGTCCATCAACGAACTGAAGCCCCTGTTTGGACTTGAGGTGACGGCCACCCCGTTCGTGGAATCCACGCGTGGCCCTGTGCCTTTCAAGAACGTGGTGATGGACTACCCACTGGCGCGGGCGATGGAAGACGGTTTTGTCAAAGAGCCTGCAGCCGTGACCCAGCGCAATTTCGACGCCAGGGCGCACTCGGCAGAAGAGATCGAGAAGATCAAGCTGGAAGATGGCGTTCGCCTTCACGAGACCACCAAGGTCGAGCTGCTGACCTATGCCCGTGAGAATGGCGTGAACGTGGTCAAGCCCTTCATGCTCGTGATCGCACGGGACACCACGCATGCCTCGCAGCTGAAGACGCTGATTGAGTCATCGGCCTTCTATGAAGGGCGCTATGCGGACAAGGTGATTCAGGTGGACTCCAGCCGCACGGGGGCCGAAGAGGAGGAGATGATCTCCAAGCTCCTGGCGGTGGAGAGCGTGGACGAACCCACAGAGATCGTCATCCACGTCAACATGCTCAAAGAGGGCTGGGACGTGACGAACCTCTACACCATCGTGCCTCTGCGTGCGGCCAACGCGCGCACGCTGATCGAGCAATCCATCGGTCGCGGCTTGCGCCTGCCCTATGGCAAGCGCACGGGTGTTGCTGCGGTGGACCGCTTGAACATCGTGGCCCACGACAAGTTCCAGGAAATCATCGACGAGGCGAATCGAGGCGACTCGCCGATCCGCCTGAAGCAGGTGATCCTGGAGGCACCAAGCGCTGACGACAAGAAGGTGAGCGTGCAGGTCAGCTCAGGCGCCATGGCCCGCCTGGGTCTTGCGGAGCCCCCGCCCGTGGCCACCAGTGCTGTCAGTACGGGGGCGGCACCGGCTGCCGCGCCTGCGCCCGTGTTCACCACAGAGCGCGAGCGCCAAGCCGCTCGTGTGGTGATGGATGTGATCGGCAAGTACGAGGTGAAGCGTGACCTCGTGCCGACAAGCAGCGCACTGCTCACCCCCGAGGTGCAATCGGCCATCCTGGCTGAGGTGACAGAGCGACTGAAGCCTGCCCAGGGGGAGTTGCTGGCTGACGCGGACGATGCCGCACCGGCTCTTGATTTGTCGGCTGTCGTGTCCAAGACCACGGAAATCGTGGTTCAGCAAACCATCGACATTCCGCGAATAGCAGTGGTACCTACCGGAGAGGTCACCACCGGCTTCCACCCGTTCAAGCTGGGCTCACTGCCCAACTTTCAGCCTGGTCAACGGGAGATCGTCGGCCAAGAGCTGCGCACGAACCATCAGTTCACCATGAGCCGTGAAGCGGGCATCAGGGAGCAGCGCTTCGAGGACTACATCGTCAAGAAGCTGATCGACTACGACGACATCGACTACTTCACACAGGCCGAGTTGCTCTACGACTTAGCCAGTCAGGCGGTAGCCCACTACCAGGCGCAGAACTACTCGGAAAACGAGCTGCACGAAGTGTTCGACACCTATGGTGCAGAGCTCGCCCGCCTGATCCGGGCCGAGATGATGGCCCACTTCTGGGAAGAGGCCACGGACTACGAGGTGCAGGTCAGCCGAGGTTTCACAGAACTCAAACCGTGCAACTACACGGCGGTCGCCGGGCAGGCGGCACACAACTACCGTGAAACGGTGACCGAGCTGAGCAAGATCAAGCAGATGTTGTTCGGCGGTTTCTCCCGCTGCCTCTACCCACTGCAGAAGTTTGACTCGGACACCGAGAGGCGCTTCGCGGTCATCCTGGAACGCGATGCTTTGAAGTGGTTCAAGCCTGCCAAAGGGCAGTTCCAGATCTACTACAAGCTGGGCAGTGAGCAGCCGGAATACATCCCCGACTTCGTGGCGGAGACCGAGTCGATGATCCTCATGGTGGAGACCAAGAAGCGGGACGACTTGAGCTCGGACGAGGTGAAGTCAAAGGCCGCCGCTGCTGTTCGCTGGTGCTCGCACTCGTCAGCTCACGCGGCCACGGTAGGCAGCAAACCGTGGCGCTACCTGCTGGTGCCGCACGATGAAATCAAGGAGTCGGACCGACTGACCGCCTTCCTGCGGTTCGAGCTGAAGGCGTGATGTTGAGAGAGGGCTGTCCAAGCGGTCGAGAGTCATATCAAGGGAGCACAAGATGAATGCGCGAGACCCTTCGCTGCGGTTACGCCCCTGGGCATCTCTGGTTTTATTCCTGAGCGCCTATTCACCTTTGATGCTGATTTTGGTCATCAAAGACTTCGATCGCTTTCATCCATCGTGGCTGCCACAAAATCCATTATTAAGTGGCGCCCTGCTTTTGATGGCATTTTTGAGCAGTTGGTCAGTAATTCGATCCGTGAAGGAGGTCAGCGACGGGCTGACCGTCACTGTCACCAAAGCCGCGAATAAATCGGGAGACATGTTCAGCTACACCATTCCCTACATGCTGTCGTTCATGAAGGTTGATTTGAATGATTGGCAAATTCTGGCGAGCCTGTTCCTGTTCTTGAGTATCCTTTTCGTGATGGCGTACCGTACTCAAACGGTATTCATCAATCCTGTGCTCGCCATTGCAGGTTATATGCTGATTGATTGTACGTTTAAGCGTGACAACAAAGAAACTCAAGCGATGGTGATCACAAAAACTCCGATTGACATCGGTGACGCCATTCATTTAGAGCGACTCTCCCACTATCTATATATAAACGTAAAAGCTGACCTGGACAGGGAAGGAAAAAGAGATGACTAAAAAAGCCAAGCAGCAGCTGAAGACCATCAAGGCTGAAGACTTCTCAAGCTGGGCCGCATCATTTTGGATTGTCAAGAAAAAGGTATCCGCTGGCGATGCGGCTTACACGGTATTAAGGGTGAGTATGGATGTCAAGCTGCAGCGCAGGTTCAAGCGCTATCTCAAGCAGCAGCTGCAGAGCAGAGAATTCCACCTTACTGAATATGACTACAACAACGCCGACGGTGATGATGCGCTGTTCACGATCGACGCAGATGCCACAGAATTTGGCAAGGTAGAGAACGCCATCGGGGCAGGATTTAAAGTCCCACACGTCACGCGTTATGAGGAACTACTCCAGTCGTGGGCCTACGTCATTCTTTTCGAAAAAGACGGGCAAAAACTGTACGCTTGGCGCAAGATCAATACAGAGACCCAACCCAAAAAGGCCGCCTCAAAGGATGTGGCGTTCTTTTTGAATAGAAAGCTTGTGGATGTCGATGACAAAGAAGTATTCATGATTCATCCGCGTTTTGACTTCTTTGTTTATGAAGGAACTGCCTTTATTGCTAACAAGCGAAATTTCGAAACTTCAATGAACTTCAGAGAGGGGATGAAAGCCAATGGCGAAGAGGTTCTTGCTGCCTTTGAAAAACTCAATATTTTTGACGGGGTGGGGCTTATAAGAGATTTCGTCGGAACAAACTTGCACCACTTACGCAAGCTTTCATCGATTCGCAAGGCTGGATACTTCAATCAGCACGACTACATGGAAAAGCTGATCAGCGTAAGCAAGAAGGAAAGATGGGAATTGAGAATTGAGAATGGCAAGATAATTGTCGAGGCCGAAACCGTCGAGCTTCTATTGAAGCTGCTCAATAATGACCGCCTTCGATCCCCAATTAATAATGAGCTCTTCGACTCTGCTGCTAAAGCTCCTGTGAAAAACAGAACATCCTGATGTATAGCAAGTTGTCGGTGCTGTTGATTGAGTCACATGGAAACAACAAACACAAATTCAAAAACAAATCTTCCATCCGGCTTTTCTCTGATTGAGAAAGCGCAAGAGTTGCGTTGGACGTTGCAGCTTGCCATAGCTGTTCTGTTTGCCGATCTCGTACTGGCTTGGCGCACTGGAAAGGGGCTTTCGCATTGGTCGATTCAGGCTGATATTTTGCTTGCAAATTCAGGTTTTCTGCTCATCTTCATTCTTTGTTTTGGGTTGTTAATGTCCGTTGTGATGCCACTTGCGGCTGAACTATGTCGCCAGATCGGATGGTATTTGCTGATCAATGTTCCTTTTCCCGACTGGATGCGAGCTGAGCGAGACTACAGGAGGCCGGCAGGCGGTGTTCTGGTTGGCGAATTGAAGGAGTACGCTTACAGAACGGAGGATCGCGAACTGCTCGCCATGGCGCATGCACACCAGGAAAAAATAAGGAGAAACATTTCCGAAAATATTGCGTCTGGCCAATTGATGTTTTCGGTTCTCACGCTTGGCCTGGTGAACTACTTTCCCGCCATTGTTAATATCCGAGCGCACACCTTGCTTCAAGAGTTTGTTGCCACATTTGATTATTTTGGGGAAATGACCTTGGCGTTCGCGTTTTTGATGTCGATTGTGGCAATAAAAGAAAGTTGGTTTTCAATGAGAACGTTCAACTGGATTGACTACCCGCCGTTGCATGAACAGATTGAGCGTGCTCATAGGGAGCAAAGATCGATTGACTGATGTCGCACATTGGTCGGTATATTGTTGACACCGTCTTTACACAATGCCCCCACATGTTCGGCACAAGGTCGCCACAGTCTTCCCGCATTGTTGACACCGTCTTCGCACAGTTCGGCTGGACGCACCGCATCAGAATCCATGTCCCCAGATCACACTGCACATTCTTTGAGCTGCATTCTTGTAGCTCAAAGAATGTGGCCGCTGGGCATGATTTCGCTAGAAATCAGGCACGGTGGCCGATTGGGGACAACTCGAAGTGTTGATGCGTCCAACAAGACAAGGCTGTTCAACGGTTGCGGCCACATGCCGAGATGTGCACAGCATGTTGGCTGGCGACCCACTTCGCCAACTCTGCAGGGCTGACACCAGCACTCAGCGCTGACCTCAGCGCGCTTTCCAACTGCACCCAGCCTGCAGGGTTGGCCGTGTTGAATGCCAACTCATCGGTCTCGAGTGCATTCAGCCGCTGCATGAGGCCATCGAGCAGTTCGTCGTCGCCCACGTCCACGGCCACCTGCTGCGCAAGTTCCAGCAAGGCCTGGCTGGCCAATTGAACAGAATCGGTGCTGATGTCTGCCAGGGCACACGGCAGCGTCACCACGCGCTGGGCAGAGGTGATGTCCGCCAGGTCTGCCAAGCCACTGGTGTCTGGTGTCAGGGCCAGCCGTATCCAGGCGTTGCCCCATTGCAGAAAGCGGGTCTTGGTCAGGCCGGGTTTCTCGTCCTGGAAGAGCCATGTAGGCGGGCTGTCTTTGGCGTTCAGCAGTGTGCACACCGATCTCAACAGATCCAACTGCCCATGGTCAGCCCATCGGTGCAGCACGTCGCCACGCAACTGCCCACCCTCAATGCCCAGGTGATGCATCAAGGCCGTCACCCGCGCGGCAGAGATCACCTGGGGCTTGCCACGCAGCCAGACCGACAGGTTTGCCGTACGGACGCCCGTGGCCTGGGAAACGGCGCTCAGTGTTTGCCCACTCAAGCGCAGCAAGGCGCTGGCCAGTGGGGGTATTGGGTCATGGCTCATGGTACGCATGCCGTGGGATGAGCTATCACTGTAATTCACTATAAGACGATTGCTTGGTTCGACTCCGATTTTGCTTGGCTCACCTCTTGTTATTATAGTAAGTTATAGTGAAAGGAATTTGAGCCGATGGCAATCACATCCCGCTACCGCACCATGAGCCGAGTCACCTACCTGCGAGCCATCGCGGTCATGAGGGCGCGTTACCCTTGGTTGGCAAGTCAGGTGGTCGAGCCCGCACCGGGGCACATGCTGGTGGTGGAGCAATTTCTGACCAAGGCCGAGCTGCTGATGCAGCCTGAGCACCTGCAGGGCGCGCCACTGTTCTGCGCAACCACCTTTCGCGACAGGCTCTGCCTGCGGATGGAGCTCACCGATGCCAGCGTGAGCCGCGACCGGGCTCTGCAAGACCTGATCGATGTTGCGCGACACGCCGCACAGCAGCACTGCCCCGTTTGCGGCGCCCCGGTGATTGGCGGCGACGCCGATGCAGGCCAGGGCGTGCGCTGCAAAAAGCACGAAGCAGCCATCGGGCTGTTCACGGAAGACATCAAGCGCAACCGCAGGCTGGCTTCAGGGCATGGATTGAAGCCTGCGCCCGCTCAACGCG
>CALBRU010000275.1 GCA_937927695.1 uncultured Thiomonas sp.
CGGCGGGCTGCAGATCGCTGCCGACGGTACAGTAAAGCGACAGTGCGGGGCAGTCGCACCCGGCTTGCAGGGTGAAGGTCTGCACCAGGGCGTCAGGCAGCATGGTGATCTTGTCGCCCGGCATATACACGGTGGACAGGCGGTTGCGCGCGACCTGCTCCCAGTCGGAATCGCGCGTCAGCGCCAGCGCCGGGGCAGCGATGTGAATGCCCAGCCGCACCCGGCCATCGTCCAGCCATTGCAGCGAAAACGCATCGTCGATCTCGGTGGTCGCCGAGTCGTCGATGCTGAACGCCGGAGCGGCGGCCAGCGGTAGCGCGTCGTTGAATGACGGCATCGCCAGCGCAGGGAAGGCCGTGCCCTTGGGAAAGCGTTCCAGCAAAAAGCGCTGCATGTGGAAGGCCCAGGGCGAGGCAATCGCGCCCGCGTCGCGCAGCAGGGTGAGTGCGCCGTGCCCGGTCTGTTTCACCGCCAGCGCCACGGCCTTGAACTCCGGACTGTTTTTGTCCGGCTTGAACAGGATTTGATAGAGCTTGTCGGCAATCGGCGCCGGGCAGCGCCCTGCGGCCAGTTCGGCGGCAAAGCTCTCGATCTGGCGGAGCTGTTCTTCCTTGCGGGCGATGGCGGCGAGCGCGGCTTGCACCTGCTGCGTGGGCGCCTTGCGGAACTGGCCGCCGCGCCCGCGCCGCTGGAAGTAGTGCGGCGCGCCGTACAGCCGCAGCAATATGGCCGCGCGCTGCCCGGCACCCGGCGTGCCGCCGTAGTAGTCGGCCGCGACCTGATCGAAATGGAATTCGTCCTCCGGGGCGAATTCCCACAGCAGATCGAGGTCGATGCCGTCCTGCTGCGCCTGCGCCCAGTCCATGAGTTCGGCAGGCGCCGGCTTGTCAAAGCGCACCAGCGCCTGCGCCGCCTTGATTTTCTGCCGCTTGCCCGAATCGAGCTCGACCTGCAGACTGGCCTCGGCCTCGCTCATGATGCGAGCGGCGTGGAATTTGCCACCATCTTCGAACAGCACATTACTCAATCGGAGTCTCCGTCAAACAAAGCAACCACCGCGAACGCAGTGAGCGTGGGGGCCGTCACACCCCACCGCCGGGCCGTTCCAAGGTGGGCATCTCCCCCTCCCAACCTCCCCCACGACGTGGGGGAGGAGCAGTCACTCCCTCCCCAGCAGTGGGGAGGGCCAGGGTGGGGAGCGTCACTCTCATAGGGTCATTCCGCCGTCGACTTCGATGACCGCGCCGCTGATGTAAGACGCTTCGCTGCTGGCGAGAAAGGCATAGACGCTGGCGATCTCTTCGGCCTTCCCCAGGCGGCGCAGGGGCACGCGCTCGGCCATTTGCTCCATCACCTTGTCCGGAATGGTGGCGAGCATGGGCGTCTGGATGAAACCGGGCGCCACCGCGTTGACTCGCACGCCCTTGGGCCCGAGTTCGCGCGCCCAAGTCTTGGTCATGGCAATGATGCCGGCCTTGGTCGCGGCGTAATTGGTCTGGCCAAAATTGCCATACAGCCCGACGACGCTGGACGCGCTGAGGATGGCGCCGCGGCCGCGCTCGATCATGTGCGGCGCGACGATCTGGGTGCAGCGAAACACGGCGCGCAGGTTGACGTCGATCACGGCGTCGAACTGCTCGTCGGTCATTTTCACCAGCCGCGCGTCGCGGGTGATGCCCGCGTTGTTCACCAGCGTGTCGATTTTTCCGAACTGGGCGATGGCGGCATCGACCAGAGCGGTAAACGCGGCGCGGTCGGACACATCGAGCGCCTGCGCCAGCACTTGCGCGCCGCCGCGGCGCAACTCGTCTGCAACGGGGTCGAGGGTGGCCGGGTTGCGGTCGCACAGCACCAGGTGCGCGCCTTCGGCGGCGAATTTGCGCGCCGTGGCCAGGCCGATGCCTTGGGCCGCGCCGGTGATGAGGGCGATATGGTCTTGAAGTCGCATGATGAGGGTCCTTAAAGTTCAGTTGAAGCGGGGTTGAGGCACCACCGCAGAACCGGTTCGAGATGCTGCTGCGCGTAATCAGACAGCGCATGATCGCCGCCAGGCAGCACGCTGCACTTCGCGCCGCGATAGCGTGCGGCCGCCTCGCGCCAGTCCAGCACCTCGTCTGCCTGCGCAATGATGACCAAGTAACGTTGCGGATCGGGGACGGGGGCGCGCAGATCGCCGACTTCCAGCGCGTGGAGTTCGTCCACATGCTGCGCCGTGAAGTCGAATTGCAGCGCCGGGTCGTGCCAGGCGGTGAGGTGGCCGATCTGCCCGCGCAGATCTCGCGCCGGATCGACCGCGGGGTTGAGCAGCGCCGCGCGGGACTGCAAGGTGTGCGCTAGATACGTGGCATAAAACCCACCGAGCGAACTGCCGATGAGGCAGAGATCGTCGCCGCGCACCTTGTCCAGCAAGTCGTGGCACAGCGTCATCGCCTCGCGCGGCGAGGGCGGAAGTTGCGGGCAGAGCCAGCGCAGCGGTGGCTGACCTTGGCGGGTGCGCTGCTGATTGATTTGCGCAACGCGCTGCGCTGTGGCGCGCGCCTTGGCGGATTGCGGCGACGAACGAAAGCCGTGGAGATAGAGCAGGGTGGGCATGGGGGCGGATTCAGCGCGGCGCGAGCTGGCGCCGCCCCTGAATGCTACCCGCCCATAGGCCAGGGTTCAGCTTCGCGCCGGAGTCGAGGCCGGCATGGGCGCCCCGGCCGTTTCGGGCTGGCCTTCGTCTTCCGGCCAGTCGCGGATGTAGGCCTTGAGCATCTGGTTCTCGAAGTCTTGCTCGCGCACGATGGCCTGGGCCACATCGTGAAACGAAATCACGCCCAGCAGCGCATCGTCCTGCATCACCGGGATGTAGCGCACGCCGGCCTCCAGCATGGTGCGGCGCAGGGTGTCCAGCGTGGTTTCGGGGCCGCAGACTTCGTAATGCGTGTCCATGCGTTCCGACACGATGTGATCGCCCAGCACGCCTTCGCCCTCGGCGACCGCGGCCATCACTTCCGAAAAAGTGAGCAGGCCGACGAGCTTGCCGTGCGCCATGACCACCAGCGAGCCGATGTCATGCTGGGCCATGGTCTGCACCGCCTGCAGCAGGCGGGCCTCGGGCGGTATGGTGAACAGCACATGACCTTTCACCCGCAGAATGTCGCTGACTTTCATGGCGTTCTCCTCTGTTTTTTCAGTAAGTGAAATATAGTCAGTCCATTGCGTGCAGACCAGAGGTCATTCCCGCAGGTATTGCGCTTGCTCAGCCCATTTTTGAACCAAACGCCATGTCCGCCCATCATCCCTCCTCCATTCCCCTCGTGTTGCTGCACGGCGCAGGCGGCGACGTCAGCGTGTGGGCGGCGCAGACCGACTGGTTGACGGCGCGCGGCTGGCATTGCCTGGCGCTGGAGTTTCCCGCGCACGGCGCCACGCCAGCGCCGCCGCTGGCCCGCATCGAAAGCATGGCCGACTGGGTCTGGTCGCAGCTCGACGCGCGTCAGATCGGCCCGGTGGTGC
>CALBRU010000276.1 GCA_937927695.1 uncultured Thiomonas sp.
CTTTTCTGCATGCCAGTCTGTCGCAGCGCGTGCGCATCGAACGCTCCGCGCAGGTGCTGAGCATCGCGCGCGAGCGCGATGGCTATCACGTACGGTACAAGCAAGACGGCGGCGAGCGCAGCATGCAGGGCGACGCCGTGCTCATGGCCACCGGCCGCGTGGCCGTGCTGCCCGAAGGCGTGGAGCACCTCGGTCTGGCGATGGAGCGCGGGCATGTCAAAGTGGACGACACCCTGCGCACATCCAACCCGCAGGTATGGGCGCCAGGAGATATCAATGGACGCAGCATGTTGTTCCATTCCGCCGTGCGGCAAAGCCTGGTGGCCGCGCACTGCATCGCTGCTGGCGGGCAGGCGGTGGATCGCATGCCGTTCCACGCCGTGCCCATGACGGTGTTCACCGAGCCCGAACTGGCTCATGCGGGACAGACCGCAGCGCAGGCCGAAGCGGCGCTGGGTGCCGACGCCGTGGCCGTGATGCGCTACGACTACGCCGAAGACTCGCGGGCGCAGATCTATGCCGAAACGCAAGGTTTCATCAAACTGGTATTCAATCGCCATGACGCCCGCTTGCTGGGGGCGCAGATCGCCGGCATGGACGCCGCGCAACTGATCGCCCCGCTGGCGCTGGCGCTCGAACAAGGGCTCGGCGCAAAGGCCTTGGCCGACACCGTGTTTCCGCATCCCATGCTCAGCGAAGGCATCAACAAGGCCGCACGCGCCTTCAAGTTATAGGAACCCACGATGGCCGCAAAGACCCCTGCCCAAGCTGAAGCCGAGCCCGTGCAGTCGGGCGACTGGCCTGAGACAGATCCAAGCAAGGGGCTGAGCGCGAGCGAGGCCGCCGCACGGCTGGCCCGTGTCGGGCCCAATGCCATTGCCGAACAGATCGTCCCGGCGTGGCGGCAACTGCTCGCCAAGTTCTGGGCACCGGTGCCGTGGATGCTCGAAGCCGTCATCGTGCTGCAGGTACTGCTCGGGCGCGGGCTGGAATCGCTGGTCATCACCGTGCTTCTGGTGTTCAACGCCGTGGTGGCGTTCGTGCAGGAACAGCGCGCCAAGGATGCGTTGGCGCTGTTGCGCAAGCAGTTGCATGTCAACGCGCGCGTGCGACGCGACGCGCAGTGGCAGCAGATTGCCGCCGAGCAGGTGGTGCCGGGCGATGTGGTGCACATCCGCGCCGGCGATATCGTGCCGGCCGATCTGCGGCTGCTCGATGGCGCCGTGTCGCTCGATCAGGCCGCGCTCACCGGCGAATCGCTGCCGGTGGACGCGGGTGTCGGAAAACCGGCTTACACCGGCGCCATCGTGCGACAGGGAGAGGCCACGGGCGTCGTTACCGCGACCGGCGCACGCTCTTTCTTCGGCCACACCGCCGAACTGGTGCGTACCTCCAACGCGCCCAGCCACATGCAAAGCACCATCTTCGCCATCGTCAAACGGCTGGTGGTATTCGACCTCGTGCTCGTGGCCATCGTCATCGGCTTCGCGCTGTGGCATCAACTGCCCTTGCTCGACACGGCAGTGTTCGCGCTCATGCTGCTGGTGGCCTCGGTGCCGGTGGCGCTGCCTGCCACCTACACCCTGGCCACGGCCGTAAGCAGCCAGTTGCTGGCGCACCAGGGCGTGCTGGTCACGCGGCTGCCCGCAGTAGAGGAGGCTGCGGCGATGGACACGCTGGTGTCCGACAAGACCGGCACGCTCACGCAGAACAGCCTGCGCTATGCGGGCGCCACGGCGCTCGTGCTGGGCGCGGATGAAAACGCCGTGCTGCGCGCTGCCGCGCTGGCCAGCGACGATGCCACGCAAGACCCGCTCGATCTGGCCCTCCTTGCACCCGCGCGTGAACGCAGGCTGCTCGCTGATGCTCCTGCACGCAGCGCCTTCCACCCCTTCGACCCCGCGACGCGGCGCAGCGAAGGGCTCTACACCGTGGACGGCCAGCCCTGGCGCGCCATGAAGGGCGCCGCTACGGTCATTGGTCCGCTGTGTCATCTCGACGCCGCGCAGCAGGCTGCGCTGGATGCGGCGGAGAAACAGCTCGCCGCAAGCGGAGCCCGCGTACTGGCCGTGGCGGCGGGTGCGGGCGATGCGCTGCAGTTGCTCGGCGTGGTGGGTTTGTCCGATCCGCCCCGGCCAGACGCTGCCAACCTCATCGCCCAGATCAAGCAGCTCGGCGTGCGCGTGTGCATGGCCACCGGAGATGCCGAAGAGACCGCGCGCGCCGTCGGCGGCGAACTGGGCCTGGGCACGCGCGTGTGCCACATTCGGAAAGACGTGGCGCTCGACCCTTCGCAATGCGACCTCTACGCGCGCGTGCTGCCCGAGGACAAGCACCACATCGTCGCCGCCCTGCAAAAGGCCGGCCATGTCACCGGCATGACCGGCGATGGTGTCAACGACGCGCCGGCGCTGCGCCAGGCCGAGATGGGTATCGCCGTGGCCAGCGCCACCGATGTGGCCAAGGCGGCCGCTGGGGTGGTGCTCACCGACCCGGGGCTGGGCGGGGTGCTCACCGTGGTGCGCGCCGGGCGGCAGGTGCACCGACGCATGCTCACCTACACCCTCAACAAGGTGCTGCGCACACTGGAAATCGTCATCTTCCTGACCTTCGGCCTGCTGCTGACCGGGCATTTCGTCATCTCGCCGCTGCTCATCGTGCTAATGCTGTTCGCCAATGACTTCGCCACCATGAGCATCGCCACCGACCGCGTCCACCCATCGACCCAGCCGCAGCACTGGCAGGTGCGCCGACTCATGGGTGCGTCCATCGTGCTCGCCGTCTTGAGCCTGCTGTTCGCCTGGGGCGTGTATGTCTGGGCACAGACGCAGGGGCTGAGCCTGGCGCAGTTGCAGACCGTGGTGTTTCTGATTCTGGTGTTCGGCAATCAGGCCGGCATCTATCTGCTGCGCAACAACGGCCCGCTGTGGTCGCTCGCCCCGTCGCGCTGGATGGCGGCGGCCAGCCTTGGCGACGTGGTTATCGTTTGTCTGCTGGCGATTTTCGGCGTGCTGATGGCCGCCTTGCCCGGGTTTGTCGTGGGCATGGTTTTGCTGGCGACGGTCGTTTTCACCCTATTGCTGGATTTGTTGATCAAGCGAGCCCTGTTCCGCCGTTTTGCCATTGCCTGAAGGAGGTTCCCCATGTCTGACCCCAAGCCCAAGCCCGCCAAACCCAATCTCAACGTGCCTTTTTTCTGGCCGCTGCAACTTGCGACCGATATGGCCGAGCAGGGCATGGAGCTGGCGGCGCGTAATGTGAAGTTTCTCGACGAGGAGTTGCTTCTGCATGGGGGCATCAAGCCCAAGCTCGCCACCGAGCACACGGTGCGGCTGAAACTGCGCACCCTCGATCTGTGCGACTACTGCGCACCCGGCGCCAAGGGCATTCCCACCCTGGTCAATGCGCCCTACGCCGGACACACCTCGATGATCGCCGACTATCACGAGGGCCAGAGCCTGATGCAGACGTTGAAAAACAACGGCGTCGATCACCTGTTCCTCACCGACTGGCACAGCGCCACGCCGGACATGAAAGACCTCGAAGTCGATCAATACCTCGGCGACTTTCTCGCCTGCATCGACGATCTCGGCGGCCGCGTCAACCTCGTCGGTCTGTGCCAGGGCGGCTGGATGGCGGCGATGCTGGCTGCGCGCTTTCCCGACAAGGTCGCCAGCCTGGTGCTGGCGGGCTCGCCGATCGACACGCACGCCGGCCACGGCCCCTTGCTGAAAATGGTCAAGCAAACGCCGATGAGCTTCTATGAAGAGCTGGTGGAAAGCGGCGGCGGGCTGATGTTGGGCAAGTACATGCTGGCCGGCTGGAAGAACATGCACCCCGAGCAGCACTATGTGCAGGAGCACATCGACCTGTACGAGCACATCGACGATCCGGTCTGGCTGAGCAAGACCGAAGCCTTCGAGCGCTGGTATGAAAACCCGCTGAACCTGCCCGGGCGCTGGTATCTGCAGGTCATCGACCAGCTGTTCAAGCGCAACCTGTTCGCCAAGGGCGAGTTCATCGCGCTGGGCCGCAAGCTGAACCTGAATGCCGCGACCTGCCCGCTCTA
>CALBRU010000277.1 GCA_937927695.1 uncultured Thiomonas sp.
GCTTTGTAGGCCATAGCCAGCAGCGCGCCCTCGGTGGGATCGCCGACGAGTTGCCATTGCTGCTGCGCATCTTGCTGCAATTGCGCGTCGTTGCACAGCAAGGCGCAGGTGGCGAGCGCCTGCAGCGCGTCATGCTGCGCCGGATGGATCGGCTTGCCCGCGGAAGTGAACACGCCAGTCGGCGCGTAGCCCGCGCCGCTGACGGCGAGTTCGCATCCCGTCAGCATGACCCGCACCGCGGTCATTTCGTTGCGGGTGAGGGTGCCGGTTTTGTCGGTGCAGATCACCGTGACCGAGCCCAGGGTTTCGACTGCGGGAAGGCGACGCAGCACGGCGCGCTGACGCGCCATATTGCGCGTGCCGATGGCCAGCACGATGGTGACGATGGCCGGCAGGCCCTCGGGAATCGCCGCAACCGCGAGCCCGACCACGGCGAGAAACACGTCGAACATGGGCATGTGCCGAATGGCAATCCCAAAGGCGAAGGTCAGGGCGCTCAGTAACAGAATGACCCAGGTGATCTGCCGCGAAAAGCGGCTGAGGCGGCGCGTCAGCGGGGTTTCCAGCGCGGCGGCCTCGCGCACCATGTCGCCGATGCGGCCGATTTCCGTCGTGCGCCCGGTTTCCACCACCACACCCCGCCCCTGGCCGTAGCGCACTACGGTTCCGGCGTAGGCCATGCAGCGGCGTTCCGCCACGGGCGTTGCCTGGTCCACTGCGGCGGTGTCCTTCTCAGTGGCCACTGATTCGCCGGTCAGCGCAGATTCGTCGATGCGCAGGTTTTTGACATGCAGCAAGCGCAAGTCGGCTGGAACGCGGGCGCCGGATTCCAGCAGTACCAGGTCACCGGGCACCAACTCTGACGCATCGCACTCGGCATACACCCCGTCGCGCAGCACGGTGGCCCGGCTGGCGAGCATGGCGCGCACCGCGGCCAGCGCTTGCTCAGCCTTTCCCTCCTGCACAAAGCCGATCACGGCGTTGATCAGCACCACGCCGTAGATGACCGCCGTGTCCACATAGTCGCGCAGCAGCAAAGTGACCCACCCTGCGGCGAGCAACACATAAATTAGCGGATTATGAAATTGCAGTGCGAAGCGGAGCAAAGGGCCGCGCCGGGGCGGAGCGGGCAGGCTATTGGGGCCCTGCTCGCGCAGGCGGCGCCTGGCTTCGTCCGCGCTCAGGCCGCGCTGCGCATCGCTTTGCAAGGCGGCCAGCGCGTCAGTCGCTTCGCGGCCATGCCAGAGAGCGCCCCCAGGCCGCCGCTTTGCAGCGGCCGTCCCACGAGGGAGATGAGAAAACTTGGGGCGGCCCGGCGTTTTCTCATGAGGTTGTTCGGGAAGGGGCACGGGGCGCTTGCTGATAGCCGGAATGCGCAAAGATTAGCAGCGCATGTTCTGGGTTTGGATGACACGGCGCATACCTCTGCAAGCACCTTGTCACATCTTCTCACCGCTACCGGCTTGCAGTCGCAGCACAATCAAAAAACGCAACTGCGCAACCGCGCGAGGAGACAACGATGTTCCAACTGAAGCGTTCATCAAAATCGCTCATTCCCGCACTCTGCATGACCGCCTTGGCGCTGTCAGCAGGCTCGGCCTTTGCCGCGACCGCACCGGCAGGCAAGTTCACCGCCACGGCCAAAGTCTCGTCGATCGACGAGGCCGCAGCGCAAGGCGCGCAAATTTTCGCCAATGACACCTTTGGCACCAAGCAGACGTGGGTGCCGGCCAACGCCTTCAACAGTCATCTCATGACCTGTGCCGCCTGCCACACAGACGGCGGCAAGACCGAGGGCACAACCCCGGCGGGCGCCCATCTGCCCAGTCTGATCGGCGCAGCGGCCAAGTATCCGAAGTTCAAGGCCAAGAAACACGCCGTCTACACCCTGGAGCGGCAGATTGTGCATTGCGTGCGCGCCGGCATCGTCGGCAAGCCACCGGCGTATAACAGCCCGGAAATGATCGACCTCGTGGCCTATCTCACCCAGATCTCCAAGGGCGCCACCATGGGGCAGCAATTCAAGTGATTGGGCTGCGTCAAATCGTCATCGGCGGCGCGCTCGCTTGGGGAGCGGTTGCCGTTGCGTGGGCCGCCTCCGCTTCCGATATGCAAAAACTGGCCGAGTCGCAGGGTTGCTTTGCCTGCCACGCCATCAACCACAAGAAGGTCGGGCCGGCTTACACCGCAGTGGCGCAGCGCTATGCCCGCAATCCCAATGCCGCCGCCATACTGCAGGATGCCATCCTCAATGGACATCAAGGCACATGGGGAGTCATACCCATGCCGGCGTATGCGCCGGATGGCTACCTGAATCCGCACCAGGCGCTTGATCTGGCGAAGTGGATTCTGAGCCTGAAACCCAAGCCCTGAGGCGCGCGAGTAGCCGCGCGTGGCGCTTATTTTTTCTTGTGGCGATCTGGCACGAAGGTGACGATTTCCGGCCGCACCGCATCTGGCGAAATCGGTTTGGCCGGAGACTTGTCCGCCTTGGGTTTTTTGACTTCCTTGTTCGTCCGTTGCTGACCTTTTGCCATGATGACGCTCCTTGTTGTGTGCATTGTCCCGAATCGGGAATAAAAAAACCGCAGCCGAGGCTGCGGTTTTTTGTTTGAGCCCTTGCGGGATCAGATCATGATCACAGCGGCGTCACGTTCGAAGCCTGCAGGCCTTTGGGGCCTTGCTTGACTTCGAATTGCACGCGCTGGTTTTCTGCCAGGGTCTTGAAACCATTGCCTTGAATTTCGCTGAAATGCACGAACAGGTCGGCATCGCCGCCGTCCTGGGCGATGAAGCCAAAGCCCTTGCTTTCGTTAAACCATTTGACAGCGCCAGTTTGCATAGCCATTTTGAGTTCCTAAAAAAAGTGAATGAGCTGCGCAGCAACATGCCAGCGCAGTGCAGAAACACGCCAGAAATCACTTGGGGAATTCAATCAGGCCGCAAACCGCTGCAAAACAGACGGATTGGGTTTCGACGATCTTCTTCAAAACGACCTACTTTTGCGTTTACTACTTTGATGATGTTAATCGATTTTCCGTCCGCGTGCACGGTTGAAGAGGAGCGTGGTGCAAAATGCAGTGCCTGGCTGCAATCAGTGTGGCAAAAAGTGTGGCAAAAACCGGAGCATCCCCTTGATCGAACCCTTGCTTCTCACCACGGCGCGCGTATCAACATTCAACAATGACCAAGCGTTGACTGGAGCGAGCGGCTTTTTCTTTTTGCGTGATGAGCGGCTGTTCCTGGTGACGAGCCGCCATGTGGTGATCGATGTCCCGAGCGGGCACCACCCCAACCGCATCGAAATCGAGTTGCATACCGACGAAGACAACCTCACACAACATACGGCACTGTCGGTGCTGCTCTACCGTGACGGAAAAAGCGTCTGGCATCAAGGCAAGGATCCGGGTGGGGAGATCGATGTGGCAGTCATCGAGCTGGATCGCAGCGTCATGCCCGAGTCTTTGGCGATTCGCTATTTCACCCCGGCGCATCTGCAAAGCTCGCTTGACGATGTGGAGGTGGGGACCTCTCTGCTCGTAGTGGGCTTTCCGCTCGGTTTTCACGATACGCTGCATCACTTGCCTGTGGTGCGTCAGGCGGTGATTGCCTCGTCATTCGGTCTGCGTTTTCAGGGGCAGGGTTACTTCCTCACCGACGCGCGCACGCACCGCGGAACCAGTGGTGCGCCCGTGGTGATGCGCAGCGCGGAATCGCGCGATGATCTGCCCTGGAAACTGCTGGGCGTGCATTCCGCGCGGATCGATATGGGCGGGCGTGATTTGCAGCGCGATGAATCGCTTGGACTGAACTGCGCCTGGTACGCGGATATTTTGCTGACCCTTACGGCGGCTGCGGCAAAAAAAGTCCCCGAAGTCGGCGATTCAGGGAGCAAAGGCGCCGCTGCCGCCAGACCAGAAGTGCGTATCGGTCGGTAGTTTCCCGCCAATTTGTCCCCGCCTGCGTGTCCCCGCTTGCGCGACGCGGACAGGGAACCTGTCGGACTTGGGGAGCGTCGGCATGACTTATGCTCTTCAGCTTGATTCAGATCCTTCGCTCCGACTGCTCCGCCTCGATGACTGGCCTCGAACTCACCCTGCTCTACCTCGTTGCCGCGGTGATTGGCGTGGCCCTGTTTCGCGCCATGTCCATGCCGCCCATGCTCGGCTATCTGGCCGTGGGCGTGGTCATCGGGCCCAACACTCTGGCGCTGGCCGGAGACACGACCGGGCTGCAGCATCTGGCTGAATTCGGCGTGGTGTTCCTGATGTTTTCCATCGGGCTGGAGTTCAGCCTGGGTCAGCTCAAGGCCATGCGTTCGCTGGTGTTTGGCCTCGGCGCCGCGCAGGTGGCGTCGGCCATGGCGCTTGCCCTGGTCAGCAGCCTGGCGTTTGCGTTCGTTGTGCCGCGGCTCTGGGTGCAGCCCATCAGTGTGGGGATCGCCATCGGCGGCGCGTTCGCCATGTCTTCCACCGCCATTGTGGTCAAGCTGCTGGCGGAAAAAATCGAACTCGATTCGGAGCATGGACGTCACATCATCGGGGTGCTGCTGTTTCAGGATCTGGCGGTGGTGCCCCTGCTCATCCTGATACCGGCGCTGGCCTCGCACAGTGCCGATCTGCCGCGCCTGCTGCTGTTTGCTGCCATTAAGGCGGTGCTGGTTCTGGCGGTCATCCTGTTGGCGGGCGGGCGTTTGCTGCAACCCTGGTTGCGCATCGTGGTCAAGCGCAAGTCGGACGAACTGTTCATGCTCAATCTGCTGCTGCTCACACTCGGTCTGGCCTGGATCACCGAGCTGGCCGGGCTCTCGCTGGCGCTGGGCGCGTTTCTGGCCGGGATGCTGATCGCCGAGACGCCGTACAAGGCGCAGGTGGAGGCGGATATTCGCCCGTTCCGCGACGTGCTGCTCGGGCTGTTTTTCATCACCATCGGCATGTTGCTCGACTGGCGGCTGGTGCTGGCGCAGTGGTGGCTGGTGCTGCTGCTGGCCTTGCTGCCGCCCTTGTTCAAGGCGGCGCTGGTGTTCGGCATCGAGCGTCTGCGCAAGACACCGCCGGGTCTGAGTCTGCGGGTGGCGCTGTGGTTGGCACCCGCAGGGGAGTTCGGCATCGTGCTGCTCAATCTCTCGGCGGGCAACAAGCTCATTGCGCCCGAGGTGCTCAACCCGGTGCTGGCGGCCATGGTGATTTCCATGCTCTACACCCCGCTGCTGGGGCAGTACATCGACCGCATTGTGCTCAAGGTGTCATCGGCCGACTGGATGCTTGCCTCGCTGCAGCTCACCAATATCGCGCGCAGTTCCATCAAGGCGCAGAACCACGTCATCATTTGCGGCTTCGGCCGCTGCGGGCAGAATCTGGCGCGCCTGCTCGATACCGAGCACATCGCGCACCTTGCCCTAGACCTCGATCCCGACCGCGTGGCGCAGACCAAGGCCGCCGGGCAGAACGTGGTGTACGGCGACTCCACCCGGCTGGCCACGCTGCAGGCGGCCGGCTTGCAGCGGGCGAGTGCGCTGGTCATCACCTATGTCGAGACGCATTCGGCGCTGCGCATCCTGCATCTCATGCGCGAACATGCGCCGCATGTGCCGGTGGTGGTGCGCACCATGGACGATGGCCCGCTGGAAGAGCTGCGCCAGGCTGGCGCTGCCGAGGTGGTGCCCGAAATTCTCGAAGGCTCGCTGATGCTGGCCTCTCACACTCTGGCACTGGTGGGCGTGCCGCTGCCGCGCGTGCTCAAACGGGTGCGGCATGCGCGCGCGCAGCGCTATGGACTGCTGCGCGACTGGTTTCATGGCAGCGACGATGCCTCGCTGGACGACGCCGATCAGCCCCGTCTGCAATCGATCACCCTCACCGCCGAAGCCGCCGCCGTGGGGCAGATGCTGCGTGCGGTCAGCCGCGAGGGCGCGCGCGTCACGCAGGTGCGGCGCAATAACGGTCAGGTGCTCAAACCGACTCCGACCTTGCTGCTGCAAGAGGGCGATACCGTGGTGCTTTCCGGCCTGCCCGATGCGCTGGCCGTGGCGGAGGAGGCGCTGCTGCGCGGTTGATCTATGCTGTGCGGATTTCCAGTTCTTCGCGCCGCCTGCCGTGCCCATTCAACCTGATGCCTTTGCCGCCGCCCCTGTGCGGGTGATCGATGCCGCCGCCGTGTCGCCGCAGGAGGCCGTGGCCGAGCGCGCGCTGCGCCCGCAGCAGCTCGACGACTACGTCGGCCAGGCTCGGGTGCGCGAGCAGCTCGACATTTTCATCGGCGCGGCGCGCAAGCGCGAAGAGGCGCTCGACCATGTGCTGCTGTTCGGCCCGCCCGGTCTGGGCAAGACCACGCTGGCGCACATTGTGGCGCGGGAAATGGGCGTCAACCTGCGCTCAACCTCCGGCCCGGTGCTCGAACGCGCGGGCGATCTGGCCGCCCTGCTGACCAATCTGGAACGCAACGACGTGCTGTTCATCGACGAGATTCACCGCCTCTCGCCGGTGGTCGAGGAGATTCTGTATCCGGCGCTGGAGGATTATCAGATCGACATCCTCATCGGCGAAGGGCCGGGCGCGCGCAGCGTCAAAATCGACTTGCAGCCCTTCACTCTGGTTGGCGCCACCACGCGCGCGGGCATGTTGACCAACCCCTTGCGCGACCGCTTCGGCATCGTCGCCCGGCTTGAGTTTTATACCGCCGAGGAACTGACTCGCATCGTGCTGCGATCGGCCAAGCTGCTCGGTGCGGTCATCGACCCCGACGGCGCGACCGAGATTGCCCGCCGCGCCCGCGGCACGCCACGTATCGCCAACCGCCTGCTGCGCCGGGTGCGCGACTATGCCGACATGAAAGCTGCGGGGAGAATCAGCGTCGAAGTGGCCGATGCTGCATTGCGCATGCTCGACGTTGATCCCCTGGGCTTCGACGTGATGGACCGCAAGCTGCTCGAAGCCGTGGTGCACCGCTTCGACGGCGGGCCGGTGGGGCTGGACAATCTGGCCGCTGCCATTGGCGAAGAGCGCGACACCATCGAAGACGTGATCGAACCCTACCTCATCCAGCAGGGCTACTTGCAACGCACCCCGCGCGGACGCATCGCCACCGGGGCCACCTACGTCCATCTCGGCTTGGCGGCGCCGCAGCGCCCGGGTGGCGATCTGTTCGGCGGCTGAGGTCCGGCGAGCTCAATACGCCAGATAGCCGTCGGGCGCGCTGGCGTTGGTGCCTTCCAGTCCCGTGGCGATTGAACGACCGTAGAAAAACGGCAGCCCCAGATCAACCAGACCCGAAATGGCCGCCGTTCCGCCCAGCGCGGGCAGGGCGGCGTTTTGTGTCTGGAACATCTCTTGCGCATTGCCAATCACGATGTTTTGCGTCGGCCCATAGGAGCGGTCTGCCAACTGCAGACTGGCCGCCAGACTGAATGCCTGCGACGGGCAGTAAAAGCTTGAGGTCTGCGAGCAGGTCGGCACGCCGCTGAGCGCCAGGTAATAACCGTTGGAGCCGCTGTCGACAAAGCCCGACACAGCCCTTCCGTTCAGGGTCAGGGACAGATTGCCCGCACTGTCGAGCGGATAAAGCTGCGCGCCGCTCAGGGTGTTGTTGGCCTGCGTGTTGATGCCGAAAATCAGCGTTCCGTTTGCGCTGGGCGCACCAAGGGGCAGCGGCACCCCAGGCAGGGCGAGGATGCTGCCGTTGTTGTCCGTGGCGAATGCCGCGATGGGGTTGATGCCTTGCAGCGAAGTGTCCACTGTCGTCCCTGTGCAGGTACTGCCGCTGCAGGCGAAATACACCCCCGGTTTGGCGCTCTGAGCGCAGGCGCTGCCGCAGTCGTACTTCGAATTGCTCACGCCCAGAATGCCGTTGGCAATGCCGTAAAAATTGCTGGCGAAATCGACCCCGCCCGTGCCGCTGCAACTGCTGGGTGCTGCGGGCAGCGCGGCGTCATCCATGATCTGGATCGGGATCGCGGTCGTGGTGGCCTCGCCCCCGATCTGCACGACGGCCCGCCGCATGCTGCCCCAGGCATAGCCCGAGGCGAACTGCGCGCAGGCTGCCAAGGTGGAGCTGCCGTTGGTGATTTGGGGTAGCGCACTCAGCTGAGTGCTGTTGAGTGCAGCGGAAAACAGCCGTAGCCCCTGCGAGCCGGTGTCCACCAGAACGTCCGGGATGGACTGGCAAGGACTGCCGCCTGGCGCGCAGACCGTAACGGTGACGTAAGGCGTGTTCGCCGTGAGCGTGGTGGTGTTGCTGCCGAGTTGGCGAATGCTGACGG
>CALBRU010000278.1 GCA_937927695.1 uncultured Thiomonas sp.
TAAGCTAGTGACTGGAGTTCAGACGTGTGCTCTTCCGATCTGGGGGGCGACGCGACGCAGCTCATGGGCCACGTCACCACCCTCATGGCGATTTCGGCTGGGGCGGTGTTCATGGGCGCGGTCACTTATATCGGCAACGCGCCCAATTTCATGGTCAAAGCCATCGCCGAGCATCGTGGCGTGCGCATGCCCTCGTTCTTTGGCTATATGGGTTGGTCGCTGGCTATTCTGATGCCGTGCTTTCTTCTGCTGACCGTGGTGTTTTTCCGATGAGCAATCTTGTTGCAGATGGCCCGCTGCGCGTGCTGGTGGCGCGTGCCGTGTTTCCCGATGTCATCGAGCCGCTGCGCGCCGTGGCCGAAGTCGAAACCACGCCCGACGACGACGTCTCCTCTCCCGAGACGCTGCGCCAGCGTCTGGCCGACAAGCACGGCGCCTTCATCACTGGCAGCGAGCGCATCGACGCCGCCTTGCTCGATGCCTGCCCGCAGCTCTTGGTCGTGAGCACCATGACCGTGGGCGTCGATCACATCGATCTGGCCGCCTGCGCCGAGCGTGGTGTCGTCGTCACCCACGCGCCCGACGTGCTCACCGAGACCACTGCCGATTTCGGCTTCGCCCTGCTGCTGGCCGCGGCCCGGCAGGTAGGCGAGGCCGAACGCTATCTGCGCGCCGGGCAGTGGAAAAAGTGGAGCGTCGATTTGTTCGCTGGCGCGGATGTGCATGGCGCCACGCTGGGCATAGTCGGCATGGGGCGCATCGGCCAGGCCATTGCGCGGCGTGCGGCGCATGGCTTCAACATGCGCGTGCTCTACCACAATCGCAAACGGCTGGCGGCGCACCTCGAAGACGATCTGCGCGCCAGTTATCGTGAGCTGCCCGATCTGCTGCGCGAGAGTCGGCATGTGCTGCTGGCGCTGCCCTACAGTCCGGCGGCTTATCACCTGATTGGTGCGGCCGAGCTGACGCAGATGCAGCCCGGCGCCACGCTGGTCAACATTGCCCGCGGCGGCGTGGTGGACGAAACCGCGCTCGCCCACGCACTGCACAGCGGCCATTTGGGCGCAGCCGGGCTGGACGTGTTCGAGGGCGAGCCCGCCGTCAACCCCGCGCTGCTGGCCGCGCCGCGGCTGGTGCTCACGCCGCATATCGCCAGCAGCAGCATTCCCACCCGCCGCGCCATGGCGCAACTCGCGGTGGACAACCTTGTCGCGGTGCTGCAAGGCCAACCGCCCATCACCCCCGTTACGGGTTGAACCTGCATGTCTCTTGAACTGGTGTTGCTCCTCCTCGTTGCGCTGTTGTTGCTCATGCTGCTGGGCATGGCCTGGGCGCTGTTGTCGCGTCTGCGCGGTCTGGCCGAACTGCGCCGCGAAATTGGCGCAGAGCTGGCCCTTCAGATGGAGCGCCTGGAACGCGAACTGCGCGGCACGGTGCAGACCAGCGGCCAGAGCCTGCGCACCGAGCAGGCCGGGCAACTGGCGCAGTTTCAGCAGATGCTGCTTAACCAGCAGGGCGAGAGCACCCGCACGCAAAACGCCCAGCTCGACGCCGTCAACCTGCAACTGCAAAGCCTGCAAAAAGCCGTGGGCGACACCCTGGTGCAGCAGGTCGGCCATCTCACCCAGACCAACACCCAGAGCCTGCAGGCGCTTCAGGCCCAGCTCATCGAGCGGCTCGACGCCTTGCGCAAGGCCACCGACCAGCGCTTGATCGAAGCGCGCCAGAGCGCCGAGCAGGGGCAGACCGCCATGCGCGAAGCCACCGAGTTGCGCCTCACCGAGCTGCGCCAATCCACCGATAAAAACCTGAACGAGATGCGCGGCACCGTCGAATTGCGCCTGCGCGAGCTGCAGGCCGACAACGAGAAAAAGCTCGAACAGATGCGCGCCACCGTGGACGAAAAACTCCACGCCACCTTAGAGCAGCGGCTGGGCGAGAGCTTCAAGCAGGTGGCTGAGCGGCTGGAACTGGTGCACCGCGGCCTGGGCGAAATGCAGACCCTGGCGCAAGGCGTGGGCGACCTGCAGCGGGTGTTCAGCAATGTGAAGTCGCGCGGCATCTTCGGTGAAATCCAGCTCGCCGGGCTGATCGAGCAGGTGTTCACGCCCGAGCAATACGGCGTCAACGTGGAAACCGTACCCGGCAGCAACGCTCGGGTGGAATACGCCATTCGCCTGCCGGGCAAGGGCGAAGGCCCGGTCTGGCTGCCGATCGACGCCAAGTTTCCCCGCGAAGACTACGAGCGCTTGCTCGACGCGCAGGAGCGCGCTGACAAGGCCGATGCGGAAACCGCCTCCAAGGCGCTGGAGGTGCGTCTGCGCGACGAAGCGCGCACCATTCAGTCCAAGTACATTGCCGCGCCGCACACCAGTGATTTTGGCATTCTGTTCCTGCCCACCGAGGGGCTGTACGCCGAGGCGCTGCGCCGCCCCGGCTTGGTGGAGGCGCTGCAGCGCGAGCACCGCGTGATGCTCGCAGGGCCCACCACCCTGCTGGCCTTGCTCAACAGCCTGCACATGGGTTTTCGCACCCTGGCGCTGGAGCAGCGCTCGACCGAGGTGTGGAAAGTGCTCGGTGCGGTGAAAACAGAATTCACAAAATTCGGCGACGTTCTTGCCAAAACGCGCAAGAAGCTCGATGAAGCGAGCAATACCATCGGCCAGGCGGAAACCCGCACCCGCGCCATGACGCGCCAGCTCAAGCAGGTGGAAGCGCTGCCGGTCGATCAGACGCAAACCCTACTGGGTTTGACCGAGGTCGAACCCGACGATCACGAAGACGCGGTATAAACCCAGCATCGATTTTTTTGCGCCGCAGGCATTCCGCCGTGCGGCCTTTGCGTTTTTAGGCTCCCATCATGCAAGCACAAGACATCAGTCTCGACGTTCTGGCGGAGAAATACGCCAAGGGCGATGAGCGCACCATCGAAGATATACACACCCGCGTCGCCCGCGCCCTGGCGGTCGAAGAGGCCGACCCGGCCCGTAGCGAAGCACTGTTCCGGCAGGCGCTGGCCGACGGCTTCGTGCCCGCAGGACGCATCATGTCGGCGGCGGGAACCGACATTCAGGCCACGCTGATCAACTGTTTCGTCCAGCCCGTGGGCGATTCGGTGTCCGACGACAAGGACGGCAAACCCAGCATCTACAAGGCGCTGGCGCAGGCCGCCGAAACCATGCGGCGCGGCGGCGGCGTGGGCTACGACTTCTCGCGCATCCGCCCGGTGGGCGCGCATGTCGGCGGCACCCACAGCCGCGCCAGCGGGCCGCTGTCGTTCATGCGCGTATTCGACGCCTCGTGCGAAACCGTGGAATCGGCCGGCAGCCGCCGGGGGGCGCAGATGGGCGTGCTGCGCATCGACCATCCGGACATCGAAGCCTTCATCCACGCCAAGGATCAGGGCGCGTTCAAGAACTTCAACCTCTCGGTGGGCGTGAGCGCTGCGTTCATGCAGGCGGTGGAAAACGACGCGCAGATCGATCTGGTGCACAAGGCCAGGCCGGGCGACGATCAGCTCGCAGCAGGCGCGCATCAACGGGCCGACGGCGAGTGGGTGTACCGCAGCGTGCGCGCCCGCGATCTGTGGGACCAGATCATGCAGTCCACCTACGACCACGCCGAGCCGGGCATCCTGTTTCTCGACACTGCCAACGCCGACAACAATCTTTATTACTGCGAGACCTTCGAGGCGACCAACCCTTGCGCCGAGGAGTTTCTGCCCGACTACGGCTGCTGCTGCCTGGGCTCGATCAATCTCACCCGTTTTGTGCGCGATCCGTTCACCCCGCAGGCGCGGTTCGACGCCGAGGGCTTTCAGGCCGTCACCCGCGTTGCGGTGCGCATGCTCGACAACGTGCTCGACGTCACCTACTGGCCGCTGGTCGAGCAGCACAACGAGGCGCAGAACAAGCGCCGCATCGGCCTGGGCTTTCTCGGCCTGGGCGACGCCTGCGTAATGCTCGGTTTGCGCTATGACAGCGACGACGCCCGCCGCTTCGCCGCCGACATGGCCCGCACCCTGCGCGACGCGGCTTATTCCGCCTCGGTCGAACTCGCCAAGGAGAAGGGCGCGTTCCCGCTGTTCGACGCGAAAAAATACCTCGACAGCGGCTTCACCAAGCGTCTGCCCGAAGCCCTTCGCGCCGACATCGCTGCACATGGCATCCGCAACTCGCACCTGCTCGCCGTGGCGCCCACCGGCACCATCAGCCTGGCGTTTGCCGACAACGCCAGCAACGGCATCGAGCCTGCGTTCTCGTGGGTCTATACCCGCAAGAAGCGCATGGCCGACAACACCACCCGCGAGTACGAAGTCGCCGACCACGCCTGGCGCCTCTACCGCAGCATGGGCCACGACATGACCCAACTGCCGCCCGCCTTCGTCACCGCACTGGAGATGTCGGCCGCCGATCACATGAAAATGCTGCAGGTCGTGCAGCCCTTCATCGACACCAGCATCAGCAAGACCGTCAACGTGCCGGCAGACTACCCCTACGACGACTTCAAAGACCTCTACCTGCAGGCCTGGAAAGCCGGGCTCAAAGGGCTGGCCACTTACCGCCCAAACGCTGTGCTTGGCGCGGTGCTGCAAGCTACGTCCACGGCGGCCGCGCCTGCTGCCGCATCTGCCCAGACTGCTGACGACATCGACCCGCTCACCCGCCGCATCGAAGGTCGCCCCTCGGGCGACTTGCAGGCCGTCACCAGCAAGATCAGCTACATGACATCCGAAGGGCAGAAGACCGTCTATCTCTCCGTCTCCTTCGCCGAAGTGGAGGGCCGGGTGAACGGCGAGGCCGTGCGCATCGAACGGCCCATCGAGTTCTTCATGCCCGCAGGCCAGCGCGACGAAGGTCAGCAATGGATCGCCTCCAATATGCGGCTGCTCTCCCTCGTGGCGCGCTCCGGCGGCTCGATCGCCAAGAGCCTGCAGAACATGCGCGAAGTCGTGTGGGACAAAGGCCCGGTGCGCTGCGGCGAAGTCATCAAGTCCGACGGCAGCCGCGCGCCGCGCTTCCACCAGTCCGAAGTAGCCGCCATCGCCTACGCCCTGCAGGAACTGCTGCGCCGCCGCGGCTATCTCGACGCTTCGGGCCGCGAGCAATCGCTGCCGACGCTCGCGCAGCGCGCCCACATCCCCGAAGCCCTGCGCATCGACCTCGAATCGGCCGACGCATCCCCCGAGCTGCTGCCCGGCGGACGCATCTGCCCCGAATGCGGCGGGCCGTTTCTACGGCGAGTGGACGGCTGCGACCGCTGCGAGAACTGCGGGTATATCGGAAGCTGCGGTTGAGGAAAAAACCCCTGGGGTCAGGTCTAACTTCATAGCATCCCGCCCCCGGTTTCCGTCAAACCCGCGGCGGGATTTCGATTTTCACTTCCAGCACGTCCAGCGTATCCTGGCGTTCGAGCTTGACCTGGATGTCGTTGCTGTCGATCTTGACGTACTTCGAGATCACATCGACCAGTTCGCGTTGCAGTGCGGGCAGCCAGTCGGCGGGGGCGCCGTTGCCGCCGCGCTCATGCGCGAGAATGATTTGCAGCCGTTCTTTGGCGACTGTGGCGGTTTTCTTTTTTTCGCCCAGAAAGAAGGAGAGGAATGACATGGTGCGTGCCTCCCTCAACCGCCGAACAGGCGCTTGAACAGGCCCGGCTTCTGATAATCGGTGAAGCGCATCGGTTTGTCTTCGCCGAGGAAGCGGGCCACCACGTCCTGATAGGCCTCGGCCACGTCGCTGCCGGTGAGGTGAATGGCCGGCGTGCCCTGGTTGGAGGCCTGCAGCACCGATTCGCTCTCGGGAATCACGCCGATCAGCTCGATGCGCAGAATGTCCTGGATGTCGGTCAGCGACAGCATCTCGCCGTCGCTGACGCGCTTGGGGTTGTAGCGGGTGATAAGCAGATGCTCGCGGATCGGCTCGCTGCCTTCGATGGCGCGCTTGGTTTTGCTCGACAGCATGCCCAGAATGCGGTCGGAGTCGCGCACCGAGGAGACTTCCGGGTTGGTGACGATGAGGGCCTCGTCGGCAAAGTGCATGGCCATGAGCGCCCCGCTCTCAATCCCGGCCGGCGAGTCGCAGACGATGTAGGTGAAGCCCATCTCGTCGAGTTCCTTGAGCACGTTTTCCACGCCCTCCATGGTGAGCGCGTCTTTGTCACGGGTTTGCGAGGCGGGGAGGATGAACAGGTTGTCGCACTGCTTGTCCTTGATCAGCGCCTGGGTGAGCTTGGCCTCGCCCTGGATGACGTTGATGAGGTCATAGACCACGCGGCGCTCGCAGCCCATGATGAGATCGAGGTTGCGCAGGCCGACGTCGAAGTCGATGACGGCGGTTTTGTGGCCGCGCAGGGCCAGGCCGGAGGCGAAGCTGGCGCTGGTGGTGGTCTTGCCCACGCCGCCTTTGCCCGAAGTCACCACAATGATTTTCGCCATGAGTTCTGTCCTTCTTGAATTATTTGAGTGCCAAAGGTTCGATCAGCAATTGTTCGCCCTGCAGTCGCACGGTGGTCGGTTTACCGCGTACTCCGGCGGGAAAGTCTTGTTCGGCGGTTCGGTAGATACCGGCAATGGCGACCAGCTCCGGCTCGAAGCTGGTGCAGAAAATCCGCGCCGCAGTGTTGCCGCGCGCCCCGGCCAGCGCCCGGCCGCGAAGCGCGCCGTAGATATGCACATGCCCTTCGGCCATGACTTCGGCGCCGTGGCTGACCACGCCTTGCACGATGAGGTCGCCGGGTGAATAGATGCGCTGACCCGAACGCAGCGGCCGGTCGATGAGCACCGTGGGCAGCGTGGCGGGGGCGGATTCTTGGGCGGCAGGTGTTGCGGCAGGCACGAAGGGCTGCGCCGCGGCTTGGGGCTCGGCGCCGGGCGCCGCATCGGCGGCTGTCGCTGCGAGTGCCGATGCGGCTTCGGCGGCTTCGGCGATCTCGGCAGGTTTGCGAGGGTCTCGGCCGACGTCGCGGCTGTCGAGCAGGGGCAAATCGCTGGCCCCGGCCCAGGTTTGCTGCGCGGCTTGCGCCACCACGCCGAAGGGGCGCATTTTGAAGCGACGAAGCAGGGCGGCGAGCTCGTCCAGCGGCAGGGTGGCATTGTCGGCCAGGCGGCGCAGATCGATGGCCACGGCCTCGCCCGAGAAAAACTCGGGCGAGGCTTCGAAGCGCTGCTGCAGCGCTTCGGTCAGCGCGGCGAAGTCGGGCGTTTTCACCACCAGATGCACGGCGTCGATGGCGCCGCTGCGAAGTTCAAACAAGGTGGTTTTGGTGCGGGACATGGACAAACACGAGGCAGCGGCAGGTACGGAAACAAAAGGAATCCGCCAATCGTAGTGGATCGGTGCGCCGCGCCGCGTGGGCTACGTCAGGCGTCCTGCAGCGCACCGTTCACCAGACGAAGCTGGCGTTGGCAGCGCG
>CALBRU010000279.1 GCA_937927695.1 uncultured Thiomonas sp.
ACCACCGAGATCTACACTCTTTCCCTACACGACGCTCTTCCGATCTTGACGTCCCGCCCGCAGAGCAGGATCGCAAGCGCCGCGAGTTCACCGAGTCTTGGCCTTATGCACCGCACCTGTTGCGTCTGCTAGAGGAACAGGTGCTGATCGCCACTGACGCGCAAGAAACGCGCGACATGATTCGCATCCTGGCCAACCTTTATAAAAGCCGTGGCGAAGCCGTACCCGTGCTCACCGCCGCTGACTTCCGGCTGGATGACGACACCTCGGGCATTGGCGCGCTGCTGGATTCAGTCTCCAACGAACACCATCGCACCCTGCGCGAAAAAGCACAGCACAACATCATCTCGGTGACCGAGGCGGTGTACGACCACGCCAATCTTGCGCCACACCTGCAAGAGATTGTGGGCGCACTGTGGCTGCGGTCGATTGCCGTTGGCAATCTCGCAGGGGCCGATCCGGCCACGTTGCAGGTGGACATCACCCGCAGCAAGCCGGTGGACAGCAATGCGTTCCAGGTCGAGCTGGCGACGATTGTCGAGAACAGCTTCAATATCCATCAAGACGGCCCGCGCCTGGTCTTCCGTGAGGAAGAAAACCCACGTGCCAAATTGATGGCTTGCGCCCGTAACGACAAGCTTTTCACCGATGGCTCCGATCAGGCTCAGTTGGCCAAACAGGTTCGCTATGTCATTGGTGGCAGCGATGAGGTCGCCAAAAACTTCCGCGTGATCGCGTTGCCAAGATCCTGGCAAACAGACCCATGGACGCCACTCGACGAAGCCGAGCAGCCCGAGCGCTGGGATGACCGTCTGCCCCTCCTGGTACTGCCGGAAGAGCCGGAAAAAATCGATCAGACGCTTGGCCGTTGGCTCAAGGATCACCTGCAAAAGCGCCGCAACACCATTCGCTTCCTACTGCCGAGATCTGGTTCCACCAATGCATTCCTGGATCGAGACCTGCTCATCCTCGCGCGCGCCGAAATGAAGGCGCAGGAATGGAGCGGTCAGAATCCGGAATACAAAAAGCTGCACAAAGAATTCGAAGGCACCCTGCGTGACAACCTGAAGAAGCGCTTTGACCGTTTCGCTGTCCTGCACCGCTACGATCACCAGAGCCCACAGCAATCTCTGTTCAGTGTCGAGCATCTGAAAAAGCAAGGCGCACAAATCCCAGAAGGTATCGAGGAAACGCTGACCAACGATCTCTTCGTGCCTGAAGACTTCGAAGACCTCGTGCTCGAGGCCGCCTCGGAGAACGCGCCGCTCGGCAAGCTGCTGCGCGAGCTGCAGGAGCCACGCCCGGCAGGCCAGGACTGCATTCCCTGGCTGGGTGAAACCGCCATGAAGGAACGCATCCTGCGCTTGTGTGCGCGCGGCAAGATCGCCATCAACCTGCGCAATCTGGAGCATCTGCAAACCCACGCAGGCGAAGACGAGGAGTCTGCTTGGCGGCGCTTGCGGCCCAAACTCTCCTACACCGGGCGTCAGCTGGATGAGGTCTTCCTGATGGAGCCCTCGGCCGTGCCTGCAACCGGTGGCACCACGCCACCCGTGCCGCAGCCCCCTGCTGGCGGAAACGGCGGCGATATCTTCGGCGGCGGCACCGTGCCCACTCCTGGTGTACAAGAGCCGCAACCCGGCACTGCGCCCACGCCGACCCCAGCGCCAGGCGGTATTTTCGGAGGCACTGGCAGTACTGCCAAACCGCGCATTCCGCTATCTAACCCGCCCACCTCGCCGCTCAACCTGATCGGCAAGCTCGAAGGCTGGGGCATTGGCCCGGCCACGCCCGTGGCAGAAGTTTCGATCAAGGTGTCTGCCGCAACCGGCGCGCAGCTCAAGGAGCTGCTGAAGAAGCTGCCAGACGGCATGACTTTCGAGCTGAGCCTTGAGAAGGAGGACAACTGATGGCGCTCGATGCAGCAATATTGCAGCGCCTGACTCAAGGCACCACTGCTGATGCGTGGCGCTTCATCATTGAGCGCACGCTAGACATCGCCTCACGACCGTTGGCAGAGGGTAACGCTCCGGGCGAGGTCGTCAAGCGCGACCGCGAGATCGGCGAGCTCGATCTGTTCCTTGGGTCCAGTGGTTGGGATCTTTGGCGATGCTTCGGACAACCCGAGGTCAGCGGCGTGGAGCGCACCTCGGATCGTCTTGCGCGCTGGTGGGCCGAGCCAAGTTATGGCAACAGTGCTGCCCGCGCCGTGCTGGTTCTGGATGCCTTGAGCCTGCGCGAACTGCCCTGGTTGCTGCAGGGCGCCAAAGAACGGGGCTTCACCCTGCAGGGGGTCACAGCCACGGCCTCCGAATTGCCTGGTGAAACCAACGAATTCGCCCGCGCACTGGGCTTGGCCAGCCGCAGTCAATTGCAGGCAAACGGCGGCGGTTTAGCGCACAAGCTGCAACCGGCGCAGACAGAAACCATCGATCTGCCGTGGAAAGACTGCGAAGGCTTGGTGGGCAGCGCCTCCGGTGCGAAGAACTGGGTGTTCTGGCATCACTGGCCGGACGCCAAGCTGCACGACTACGGCGCGGGCCAGGGGCTGGAGCTGCTGACCAAGGATGCCGCGCAGCAGCTTTCCAGCGACGACTTCTGGGCCTTTGTTGAGCGTCTCGCCACCGGGCGGCGCTTGGTCATCACCTCGGATCACGGCTACGCCGCTACGGGTTATTTCCCCGACGCCGATGGCGAGGTTGCCGCCCACCTCAAGCAGACTTTTTCCAGCGGGCGCAGCAAGGCCGGTAACGGTGACGCAGGCCCCTTTGTTCCTCCGGTGGCATTGCAAATCGACAGCCCGCACGGCGCACATCTGTTGGCGCTGGGCCGCAGAAAGTGGCGCAGCCAAGGCGGTTACCCGACGCTGACGCACGGAGGTCTCTCGCTGCTGGAGGTGTTGTCGCCGTTTGTTGAGATTACCAAGGGGACATCCGCGTGAGTTCAATATGGCCGTATCCGGGCTCACGCTGGTGGAAGTTTGATTTCCATACGCATACCCCTGCATCGAAGGACACGCCTTGGCATGACCTAATTGGAAGCGAGGGGGCCCTGACGCCCGAGGACTGGCTGCTCAAATATATGGCAGCCGGGATCGATTGCGTTGCGGTTACCGATCACAACAGCGGCGCTTGGATTGATCAACTAAAAGCGGCATATGCCGCAATGCAAGCAAATCCACCTGCTGGATTTCGTGAGTTGCATCTGTTTCCCGGTGTTGAGATTTCAGTTAACGGCGGCTTTCATTTGCTTGCTATCTTCGGCGCTCAAACCACAACGAGTGATATCGATACGCTACTCGGTGCGGTCAAGTACCAAGGCACCAAGGGAGATAGCGACGGGGTGACGCGCGAAGCTGCTTCCGAAGTGATACAGGCCATCGTGGCGGCGGGTGGCTTACCCATCCCTGCTCACGCTGATTGTGCAAAAGGGCTACTGCAGCTTGAAGCCGAGGGAGGCGTGAAGCCGAAATTTGATGCCAATACGGTCGCTCAAGTTTTGGAGTCGAACGACATCCTTGCGATGGAGTTCGTGAATGCAGATACATCCAAGCCTGCCATCTACACCCAACGAAAGTTGAAATGGGCAGAGGTGCTTGGCTCGGATTGCCATAATTTTCGTCCACCCTATCCGAACGTTCCAGGGTCACGCTACACCTGGGTCAAGATGGCAACACCGTCATTGGAGGGCCTGCGACTTGCTCTGCTCGATGGAAATGGCGTCTCGATTCGTCGTAGCGACGAGGATGCATTTGACCCCTTCAAGACACCGGAGCACTTCATCACGTCGATCACGGTCAAGGATGCTCGTGCGATGGGGCGCAATAACGCGTCAGTTTTAAATTTCAGCCCCTACTTCAATGCTCTGGTCGGTGGGCGAGGCACAGGCAAGTCAACCGTCATTCATGCACTTCGCTTGGCATCCGGTCGAACCGGAGAAATCAATCGCCTTGATGAAAAGAGCGAGCCCCGGCAAACCTTCGAACAGTTCGTGAAGGTTTCAAAGAATCGTGATGACCGAGGTGGTTTGCTTGAACAAACGGCAGTCGCGCTGGAGTTACATCGAGATGCGGTGCCACACCGTCTGACGTGGCAACAAAGTTTTGCGCAGACGGTCATTGTCGAGGAGCATGAGAATGGTGAATGGAAGCGCTCCATTAGCCAAGAAGTGTCTCCGCAACGATTCCCTTTGCGGATTTTCAGCCAAGGCCAGATTGCGGCGCTGGCTGGGGAGAATACTCTTGCCCTGCTCGGTGTAATTGATGAGGCAGCCGAAACGCAATCTGCAAAAAATTCCTTTGAGGAAGCGAAGCGAAATTATCTTGCTCAGCGTGCCAGGCTGCGTGAGCTGGACGGGCGACTCAAAGCAAATGCTGAGATTCAGCGGCAGTTTCACGACGTGGAGCGCAAACTAAAAACCTTCGAGCAAGCCGATCATGCCGATGTGCTGAAGGCATATCAGCGGGCGCGGCAGCAAAATCAAGCAGTCCAAGAACAGTTTCAGGCGGCAGATGACATTGCGCAAAAAATCCAGAGCCTTGCTCAGGAAATGGCTATCGAAGTGCTCCAACAAGAATCTTTCGATGCCCAAGCGGATGCTGACGTCCTTGCAGCAATTGCAGCCCTGAACGAACGTGTTTTGGTTGCGCAGAAGGCTGTGGATACTGCGGCAATCCAGCTCTCAACATCACTTAATGCTCTGCGCCAAGATGCAGGCTTGTCGTCCTGGAAGCAGCGAATTGAAGCGGCTAAACAGGCTTACGAGAAGCTCAAAGCGGATTTGCTGGCCCAGGGTGTAAATGACCCGAACGAGTACGCCCGATTGGTGCAGGAAAAGCAGCGGCTTGAAGGTGAGAGCAAGAAAATGGATCTCCTTCAGCAGGAGCGTGCCCACCTCGTCATTGAATGCGAAGCGCTCTGGTTGAATCTTTTTAATGCACGGAAGAACATCAGTGAGACACGTCAGGACTTTCTCGGCCAAGTGCTCGCACAGAATGATTTCGTGCGTATCGACCTGGTTCCGTTTGGCAAGGATGCGCGCACCGTAGAACGCTCCTTGCGCGAAATGTTGGATGTCTTGGATGAGCGCTTCGTGTCAGACATCCTTGATATGGACGGCGATATCGTAAGTAGTGGTCTTGTTGCCGATTGGCTTGTAGCTGCCGATAGCGAGGTCGGCCTTTCGGCGCTCAAGGATCGGCTGGTCGAGGCGTGTGGCGGTGGTGGCGCGCTGGGAGGCAAATTCAAGAACTACCTTCAACGCAAAAGCGAAGCCCACCCGGAGTTCATCGACCATATTCGCTGCTGGTTTCCCGAGGATAGCCTGCTCGTCAACTACAGCCGTAAAGGCGACGGCACAGATTTCCAGCCTATCGGTCAAGCGTCCGCAGGGCAACGAGCGGCAGCGATGCTGGCATTTTTGCTGGCACAAGGTGCAGAGCCGCTGGTGCTCGACCAACCAGAAGATGATCTCGACAATCATCTGATTTACGAACTGGTTGTTCGCCAGATCCGAGAAAACAAGCTGCGTCGTCAGCTCATTATCGTCACCCACAACCCGAACATTGTGGTTAATGGTGACGCAGAGATGCTTTTTGCGCTTGATTTCAATGGTCAATGCTTCGTCAAAACCGAAGGTGCATTGCAGCAGCAAAACGTGCGTGACGAAGTATGCCGAATTATGGAAGGCGGTCGGGAGGCTTTCTCACGCCGCTGGCATCGACTGGGTCGAGGATTGTCATGACCTGTGAGATTCAATACCAAGTCGCATGTGCCATACGAAAAATAAGGAGTCGCCCGTAAATGGCCACCAAAAAAGAACTACTCGCTCAGGAAGTCGCCAAGGCCGTCGGCGCAGGCAAGACGGTCGCGTTGGAAACCGTCGATTTCAACGATCCGAACCGTCCCAAGACTTGCCTGGAGGTGGACTTCCCGATCCTACCCGTCAATCAGGTGGCGATCATTGAAGGCAACGCGGGCAAGCCGATCTACCAAATGTCGAAGTGGTGGGCACGGCGGCGTTCCAGTGTGTTCCGCTCGATGTTGATCGCGGCGGCCACCAAGGCCCCGGAAGACAAGTCGCACGCGGCCAAGCTGGTGTGGGACAACTATTACGCCAACCACCAGAAGAAAGGCGCGTTCAAGCACCTGAAGGTGGCCGACATCTTCATGGGCGGCGGCACCACACTGGTGGAAGGCTCACGCCTCGGCATGCAGATGGTCGGTAACGACCTCAACCCGGTCGCATGGTTTGTAGTCAAGCAGGAACTGGCCAATGTCGACCTGGAGCAAGTGAAAAAGCTGCTCGCCGACATCGAGGCTGAGGTCAAGCCGCAGATCATGCCGTACTACTACTGCGATGGCCCGGAGGGTGAAAAAGGCACGTGGACGCACCTGCCAACCAAGAAGGTGATGCCTGCCGATTTCGACCCGCTGACCATCCCGCGCGACGAGCGCAAGGACTACCGTTACGAAGGCCCGGAGATCATCTACACCTTCTGGGCCAAGCACGGCCCTTGTCAGGTGACGGGCTGCGGCCATCGTACGCCGATCATGACCAGCCCGGTGATGGCAATAAAGACACTCACGGTGAAGCACTGGGAGCATTCGTGCAGTAAGTGCGGCGGCGAATTCCATGTAGAGGAGGAATCCGCGCGGATGGACCCGGATGCGCCACTGTATGTAGCACCGTCCGAACATCCGTTTTCCGTGCTCGACCGCCGGAAGGGCGTGATCTGCCCGCATTGCGGTCATACGGCAATGGTCAATCTCGGCAAGGGCAAGAACAAGAAGGTCGAGTTGAGCCTGCTAGTGCATCCGCAATGGCTGGCCGGGTCGCCCAAGCAGGATGCACAAGGCCAGCCCTATGGCGGCTCGGCGCAGGATGACGTGGCCGCGACCACGCGTTGGGACAGCGAGCGCGCATCCAAGATTCGCCTGCTGGAGGTGCGTGGCGCATTGCCGGACGAAGTGACCTGCCCTGAAACGAAGATCACCTTTGCGCCGGAAATCGGCACGGTGCCAAAAAAATCGCACTACGCCTGCGCAGCCTGCGGCACGGTGCAGGATGTGCTGACGACCATCAAGGCGACGGGCAAGACTGGGCCGATGGCTGCTTACGCGGTGCAAGGCTACGCGCCCAAGCGCGATGCTGCAGGCAAACCCTACAGCGGTCGCTTCTTCGCGGCCTATGGCTCAGCGCACGCCAAACAATACGACACCGCGTTCGCTGAATGGGAAGCGCGTAAAGATGCCGACCTGAAGGACTACTGGCCGCGCTCCGAACTTCCCTACGGCTTCATGACCCACTACCTGCAAGGTGGCGTACCGAATCATGGCTTCACCCACTGGTGGACGATGTTCAACCCACGTCAATTATTGGTGCACGCACAACTGCTCAAGGCCATAGTTGAAG
>CALBRU010000280.1 GCA_937927695.1 uncultured Thiomonas sp.
CCACCGAGATCTACACTCTTTCCCTACACGACGCTCTTCCGATCTGGTCAGCCAGGGCATTTATCAGCAGATGAATGCCATTCTGACCCAGGCGCTCAACACCCAAAGCGGGTTTGTCTCGGCTGCGACCAGTGGGTTGAACAACACCATCAAGGGCATCAATCAGCAGATCACCCAGTTGCAGAACAGCGCGGCCTCACAGACCGCATTGCTGCAGCAGCAGTTCAACGCCATGCAGACGCAAGTCGCGCAGTTGCAATCGGTGGGGCAATACCTCACTGCGTTCTTCAATCCCTCGAACAGCAGTTCGAGTTCCAGTTCCAGTTCGACCGGTGGCTGATCGTCGCCCCATCAGGAGAGTTTCATGAGTGCAGCCGCTTTTGCCATGCGCGCCTATCGCCAGGTAGAAAACCAGGGCATCGCTGGAGACAAGCTCTACGCCCTCGGGCTGGACGGCATTCTCGAATACCTGCGGCGGGCAGAGGCCGCGCTGCGCAACCTGGATGGCAAGGATTTGCCGCTCAAGGGGCAATCGCTCGGGCGCGCTTACCAACTGGTTGAGCACCTGCTGGCCGTGCTGCCAGATGGTACGCAAGAGGGCCCGCAGCTTGCCGAACAGCCGGTGGCCGAACGTCTGGAGCGCATCTATACCTACCTGCTGGCCCGTCTGGCACAGGCCAATATTTTCGACGACCTGCAGGCCATCGAAGATTGCCGCACCGTGGTCATGGCGCTGCGCGACTCCTGGCATCAGGGCATGGAGCAGGCCGGGGCCTGAGCCGCCTTCCGTGGCGACACGGATTGGCCCGCCTTTTGCTGCAATGGGACAATGCACGGCAAGGAGAACGTCATGTCCCAGTCCAACGAGCCCGCTGATTTCCCGGATTCCCGGTTTTTCGCCAGCCACCCCGACGCGCTGCACGGCGCTGTTGCCGCGGTGCAGCTCGATGGCGTGTTTCCGCTCGACTGGGTGGATGAACTCAATCCGCCGCAGGCCCGCGCAGAAGTCATGGCAGACAACAACACCTTGCTGCGCGCCCTGCTCATGCTCGACGAACCCACCGTGTCGCACGACAGCGAACATGGCCGCGCCGATCCCATCCAAAATCTGGAGCGCCGTGTCGATCTTTTGCTGCTGATGGCCAGTGCGGCGCTGCGCGGGCTGGGCAATCTGCCGCCGGAGCGGCCCTGTGCGCTGTCTTCGCGCAAACTACGCTGGGCCAGCGAGCAGCCGCTCGAACTAGGGCGGCGTCTGTGGGCGCGCATCTACCTGCGTCATCGCATTGCCTTGCCGCTGGTGCTTTCCGGCCTGATGACCGAACAACGTCCCGATCGCGGCCAGTTCTGGCACACCCTCGAACTCGATCCGCTCGACCAGCAGGTGCAGAACGACCTCGACCGGCTGATCTTCCGTCACCATCGCCGCCAGGTGGCGCGCAAGCGGCAGGGCGCTTGAGCCGCCTTGCTGGCGTATAGACCTCGAACGAATTGAGCCATGGCCCGTAAAAAAGCTCACGAAGAACACGAAAACCACGAGCGCTGGCTGGTGTCGTATGCCGACTTCATCACCCTGCTGTTTGCGTTTTTCGTGGTGATGTATTCGATCTCTTCGCTCAACGAAGGCAAGTACAAGGTCTTGTCGCAGACCATGATCGCCGCCTTCACCGGCCAGCCCACCACGCCCAACCCGGTGCAGGTAGGGCAGCCGTTCAACAGCATGCCCTCGGCCATCGATCTGCCGCCTATTCCCAAGCAGCAAAAGCCCGAGATCATTGAGCCAGGCCGGGGCGGGCCGGGGGCCAAGGAAGTGCAAAAGACGCTGCAGGGCGTGGCCGAGAAGATTCAAGCCTTGCTGGCCAGCGCCATTCGCAAGGGCGATGTGCGGGTGCGCATGACCCCGCTGGGCGTGGTGATCGACATCCATGACACCGTGTTGTTCGCCTCGGGGCAGGCGGCGCTCACGCCGCAGGCGCAGGACCTGCTCAACCAGATCGCCGGGGTGCTGCAGGGGGTGACCTACCCGATTCAGGTCAACGGCTTTACCGACACCACGCCGATTCATACCGCGCAATTCCCGTCGAACTGGGCGCTGTCTGCGGCGCGGGCAGTGTCGGTAGTGGAAATGTTCATCGAGCAGGGGGTGAAACCCGAACAGCTTGTCGCTGCGGGGTATGGTCAATATCATCCGGTCGAATCCAACGACACCGCCAAAGGTCGCGCGGCCAATCGCCGTGTGAGCGTGGTGATCGTGTCTCCCCTGAGCAATGCGACCGTGACCGATACGCCTCTTAACCCTGCCGAAGCGCGCGACGCGACGCCCGATGTTGCGTCGCCCGTTGAGTCGCCCGTTACGCCGTCTGTCACGCCGCCCAGCCCTGGAACGCACTCTTGAACGACGATCTCCAACCTCTGAAAAACCGTCTGCGCTGGCTCAATCGCAGCATTCTGGTACTCGGCGTTCTCATCCTGCTGGGCCTCATCGTTTGGGCAGTGGTTGGCCTGCGCAAGCCCACGCCAGGCACCGAGAGCACGGTCATTCATCCCGCGTCCAGCGCTTCGAATGTGGCAGCGCGGGCGGCTTCCGCGGTGGCGGCAGCCGCGCCCAAGCCCGCGATGAGCACGGCGCAGCAGGAACGGGCCGCGGCCGCCGCAATGGACGCGCTGTCTGCGGCCAGCGCGCCAAAGACGGCTGCAGCGACGGCGTCTCAGACCGCTGGGGTAACGTCTGCCGCAGCGCCAACCCAAAGCGTTTCGGCACCGACCCCGGCGCCAACCGCCGTTGTCGAGACTGCGAGTTCGGCCGCCACCGCTGTAGCCCCGAGCAAACCCGTCGCCAAGCCCGTCGTTAAGCCCAAGCCTGCGCAACACAAGTCTGCGGTTCAGGCCCGTACCGAGCCGGCGCGAGCTGCGGCGACTACGGCAATGCCGAAGCGCGTTGGGGCGGTAGGTGTTTGCCGCTCGGCGGGTTGGTATGTACAGGTGGGCGCTTTTGGCAAGCAGCAGAGCATTGACCGTCTTGCCAGCAAGCTGCATCGCGCGGGCTACACCCAGGTTTGCGTGGCCGCGCAGCAAGTGCGCGGGCTGCATCTGTTCTACGTCGGCCCCTATAAAAATGCAGCATCGGCGCGTGATGCAAAAGCCCCTTTGCACAAGCTCACCGGGGCGGAAGGCATTATGCGCAAGCTAGGCTGATGCACCCCTCATTCGCGGGGCTGCGAGAATGTCGCCATGCTTGACGACCGCGCGCCCCATCTCCTGACTGCCGACAGCCCCGATTTGCTGCTGGGCGACAGCCCGCCGATGCGCACTTTGCGCGAGCAGGTTCGCCGCGTGGCGCAGACCGACAGCACGGTGCTGGTGCTCGGCGAATCGGGCACGGGCAAGGAGTTGGTGGCACGCACCGTGCATCTGCAGTCGCCGCGCGCGGCGCGGCCTTTCGTCGCGATGAACTGCGGTGCGATTCCTGGCGAGCTCATGGAGAGCGAACTGTTCGGCCATGAACGGGGCGCGTTCACCGGAGCGCTCAATGCGCGCAAGGGCCGGTTTGAACTGGCTGGACGCGGCACCTTGTTTCTTGACGAAATCGCCGAGATGAGCCCGCCGCTTCAGGTCAAGATTCTGCGGGTGCTGCAGGAAAAATGCTTCGAGCGTGTCGGGGGCAACGAAGTGCTGAGCGCGCAATCGCGCATCGTGGCGGCAACGCACCGCGATCTGGAGCAGAGAATCGGGTTGGGTCAGTTCCGCGAAGACCTCTACTACCGCCTCAACGTGTTTCCGGTGCAGGTGCCGCCGCTGCGCCAACGCGGCGAAGACATTCTTCTGCTGGCCGAACACGCCTTGCAACGCCTTGAGGCGCAGGGGCTGGGGCGGGTGCGTTTTGGCGACGGCGTGCAGCAGGCCCTGCTGAGTTATCGCTGGCCCGGCAATGTGCGCGAATTGCAGAACCTGATGGAGCGGCTGCTCATCCTGCATGCCGGTTCCATCGTGCGTCTGGCCGACCTGCCGCCCAAGCTGCGCGTCGGTAGC
>CALBRU010000281.1 GCA_937927695.1 uncultured Thiomonas sp.
ACGAGATAAGCTAGTGACTGGAGTTCAGACGTGTGCTCTTCCGATCTGGACAGGGCGCCGATGTCGTGCAGGATGTCCTCGGCGGCGATGGTCTCGCGGCGGATGCGGCTTTCGGCGAAGGCCACGTCCTCGGCGATGGCCGGGTCCAGGTGGTGGCACACCATCAGCATGTCGAGGTGCTCGTCGATGGTGTTGACGGTGAAGGGGCGCGTGGGGTTGGTGGAGGAGGGCAGCACATTGGCTTCGCCCAGCACGCGCAGGATGTCGGGCGCGTGACCGCCGCCCGCGCCCTCGGAGTGGAAGGTGTGGAGGGTGCGGCCCTTGAACGCTTTGATCGTGTCTTCGACAAAGCCGCTCTCGTTGAGCGTGTCGGTGTGGATGGCCACTTGCACATCGGTTTCTTCGGCCACGGAGAGGCAGCAGTCGATGGCCGCGGGCGTGGTGCCCCAGTCTTCGTGCAGCTTCAGGCCGATGGCCCCGGCCTCGACCTGCTCGCGCAACGCCGCGGGCTGGCTGGCGTTGCCCTTGCCGAGAAAGCCCAGGTTCATCGGGAAGGCATCGGCCGCCTGCAGCATGCGGGCGATGTTCTCCGGCCCCGGCGTGCAGGTGGTGGCGTAGGTGCCGGTGGCCGGGCCGGTGCCGCCGCCCAGCATGGTGGTGATGCCGCTCATCAGCGCCTCCTCGATCTGCTGCGGGCAGATGAAGTGGATGTGGCTGTCGATACCCCCGGCGGTGAGGATCATGCCTTCCCCCGCGAGAATCTCGGTGCCCGGTCCGATGATGATGTCCACGCCCGGCTGCACGTCGGGATTCCCGGCCTTGCCGATGGCGGCGATGCGCTGGCCGCGTATGCCCACATCAGCCTTGACGATGCCCCAATGGTCGAGGATGAGCGCATTGGTGATGACCAGATCCATCGCCCCTTCCGCGCGGGTGCGCTGGCTCTGGCCCATGCCGTCGCGGATGGTCTTGCCGCCGCCGAACTTCACCTCTTCGCCATAGCCTCCGGCGCGCAGGGTGTAGTCGTCTTCCACTTCGATAAGCAGGTCGGTATCGGCCAGGCGCACGCGGTCGCCGGTGGTGGGGCCAAACATCTCGGCATAGGCGCGGCGGGAGATCGTGGCCATTACAGCGCCCCCATCACGTCTTGGCGGAAGCCGATCACCACGCGCTCGCCCGCGAAGGGCACGAGGGACACGGTGCGCTGCTGCCCCGGCTCGAAGCGCACCGCGGTGCCGCTGGCGATGTGCAGTCGCATGCCGCGCGCTGCCGCGCGGTCGAAGCGCAGCGCCGGATTGGTTTCCGCAAAGTGATAGTGCGAACCGACCTGAATGGGCCGGTCGCCCGCGTTCTCCACCACCAGAGTCATGGGCTCGCGGCCAGGGTTCAAAACGAGGTCGCTCTCAAGACAAAGTATTTCTCCGGGAATCATCGGGGGCTCCGGTTCAGACGATGGGTTGGTGCACGGTGACGAGCTTGGTGCCGTCGGGGAAGGTGGCTTCCACCTGAATGTCGGGGATGAGTTCGGCCACGCCGTCCATCACCTCGTCGCGGCGCAGCAGGGTGCGGCCAAAGCTCATCAGCTCGGCCACGGTGCGGCCGTCGCGCGCGCCTTCCATCACCGCAGCGGTGATGTAGGCAATGGCTTCAGGAACGTTGAGCTTCAGGCCGCGCGCCTTGCGACGCTCGGCCAGCAGCGCGGCGGTGAAGATCAGCAGCTTGTCTTTTTCGCGGGGGGTGAGGTCCATGGAGATGCGTGCGGAATGGGAAACGTGAAGTGAGCTTAACGCGAGGCCATATCGAAAGCGCAGGCCGGTGCTGCAGCAAAAAGCAGACCTGCGGCCCATGCTGGAACGGTGTGGGTCTTCGTTTGCCCCGGTTTGGTGCGAACGCACCAAAGCCGACCAAGATGATGCACGTGGTGGTGCCTCAAGACAGATTGTGGGGTGCGTTCAGGCCCGCGCGGCGCAAGTTCGGGCCAAGTGTCATCGAACTGTCACCCCGTGCTCTCAAGGAAACGCCGGGCCGCCCCAAGTTTCCTTGACCCCCACGGGGGGCGGGCTGGGCGCAGCCCGGCCCTGGGGGCGCACGGGAAGGGGTCAGACAAAACCGTGGCACGCGACTTGCACGACACAGCGTGTCGCACCCCACCACAACCTTCGGAGGAAATCCAATATGGATCGTCGTACCGCACTCAAGACCGTTGGCGGCGCCGTTGCCGCAGCGGCGGCCAGCACGCTGTCCTTCCCCGCCATTGCCGCGAGCAAGGCGCCGATCAAGGTCGGCATCCTGCATTCGCTCTCGGGCACCATGGCCATTTCGGAAACCGCGTTGAAAGACGTGGACTTGATGACCATCGCCGAGATCAATGCTGCGGGCGGCGTGGACGGCCACAAGATCGAGCCCGTGGTGGTCGACCCCGCTTCCAACTGGCCGCTGTTTGCCGAGAAGGCGCGCCAGCTCATCAGCCAGGACAAGGTGGCGGCCATCTTCGGTTGCTGGACCTCGGTGTCGCGCAAGTCGGTGCTGCCGGTGCTCGACGAACTCAACGGCCTGCTGTTCTACCCGGTGCAATTTGAAGGCCAGGAGCAGAACAAGCATGTGGTCTACACCGGCGCCGCGCCCAACCAGCAGGCCATTCCCGCCACCGAATACCTCATGAGCAAGGACGGCGGCGGCGCCAAGCGCTTCTTCCTGCTGGGCACCGACTATGTGTACCCGCGCACGACCAACGCCATCCTGCGCGGCTTCCTGCACTCCAAGGGCGTGAAGGATGCCGACATCGCCGAGGTCTACACGCCGTTTGGCTTTTCCAACTACCAGAACATCGTGGCAGACATCAAGAAGTTCGCCTCGGCCGGCCCGACCTGCGTGATCTCCACCGTGAACGGCGACTCCAACGTGCCGTTCTACAAGGAACTGGGCAACCAGGGCATCAAGGCCACCGACATTCCGGTGGTGGGCTTCTCCATCGCTGAGCAGGAGATCGCGGGCATGGACATCAAACCCCTGGTCGGTCAGCTCACCGCGTGGAACTACTTCGAGAGTCTGAAAAATCCGCGCAATGCCAAGTTCGTCAAGTCTTGGCAAGACTGGGTGAAAAAGGAAAAGCTCAAAGACTATCCGGTCACCGACGATCCGATGGAAGCCTCCTACATCGGCATTCATCTGTGGAAGCAGGCGGTCGAGAAGGCCAAGTCCACCAAGACCGACGAGGTGCGCAAGGCGCTGATCGGGCAGAAGTTCGCAGCGCCCGATGGCTATACCGTCGAAGTGCTGGAGAACCAGTACCTGAGCAAGCCGGTGTTCATCGGCCAGATCAACGACAAGGCGCAGTTCGACGTGGTGTGGAAGTCCAAGGGCCTGGTTCCGGGCGAGTCCTGGAGCCCCTACATCCCCAAGCCGAAGAACGCCTGAGCCTCGGCAATAGAAACACTCCCCCTCCCGCCTCCCCCACGCCGTGGGGGAGGGGAAAACCCCCTCTCCGCTCGCGGGGAGGGCTGGGGTGGGGAGTCTTGAAAGCTTCGACCCGGCTCAATCACCTCCACCGACCATGACCCTTCCGCGCTCTCTGTGGCACCGACCCGGCGCATGGCTGCGCATGGCGCTCGGTCTGCTGCTGCTCAGCCTGCTGCCGCTGGCCCATGCCCTCACCCCGCAGGAAGCCCTGGCCATTTCCAGCGGTGACACCGACGCGCGCATCGCCGCCTTGCACAAGGCCGTGGCCCAACCCGATCCGCAGCTCGCCGAGTTTCTGCACAAACTGCTCGATGGCGACGTGCAGATCGATGGCACCATGGTGCAGGTCCAGCAAGGTGACGAATGGATTGACCTGGCCACCGGCAAGGCCGTCACCCCCAGCGACAACGCGCAAGGCGTGGTCAACAACAACTATGTGCGCAAGGAGCTGCAATCGGCCCGCGCCGCACTCGACCTGTTTTCGCCACAGCGCGCCCAGCGCCTCAAGGCCGTGCAGCAACTTCAGGACGACCCCACCTCGGTCGACCGTGGCCTGGTAGAGCAGGCGCTGAAAACCGAAAAAGATCCGGAGATCGTGCAGCGGCTGCAACTGCTGCACGCCGCCATTCTGCTCACCAGCGCCAGCGCCGCCGACCGGCTGGCCGCGGCCAAGCAACTGGCGGCCAGCAACTACCCGGCGGTGCGCGCCCTGCTGCTCTCGCGGCTGGACAAAAAGGACGGTGCCTCTATCGAAACCTCGCCACTGGTGCGCACGCAAATCGAAAAAAGCCTGTCCGAAATCGACAGTCGGCTGGCCTGGGGTGAACGGCTGGGCACGCTGTTCTCAGGCATCAGCCTGGGCAGCATCCTGCTGCTGGCTGCGCTGGGCCTGGCCGTCACCTATGGCCTGATGGGCGTGATCAATATGGCGCAGGGCGAGTTCATCATGATCGGGGCCTATGCCACCTATGTGATGCAGAGCCTGTTCCAGCACTATCTGCCGGGCTATGTGCACTACGCGCTCATTGCCGCGGTGCCGTTCTCGTTCATCGTGGCCGGGAGCATCGGCATGCTCATCGAGCGCACCATCATCCGCCGTCTCTACGGGCGGCCGCTCGAAACCCTGCTGGCCACCTGGGGCATCAGCCTGGTGCTGATCCAGGCAGTGCGCAGCCTGTTCGGGCCGCAGAACGTGCAGGTGGACAACCCGCCGTGGATGTCGGGCGGTTTCAACCTCATGGCCAATCTCATCCTGCCCTATAACCGCATGGTGATCATCGCCTTCACCGTGGTTGTGCTGCTGGGCATGTGGCTGCTCATCAGCCGCACGCGCCTGGGCTTGTTCGTGCGCGCGGTCACGCAGAACCGGCCGATGGCCTCCTGCGTGGGCGTGCGCATCGCGCGGGTGGACATGCTGGCCTTCGGCCTGGGCACGGGCATCGCGGGATTGGCGGGCTGCGCGCTGAGCCAGATTGGCAACGTCAGCCCCGAGATGGGCACGGGCTATATCGTCGATTGCTTCATGGTGGTGGTGCTGGGTGGCGTGGGCCAGCTCACCGGCACGGTGGCGGCGGCCATGAGCCTGGGCGTGGCCAACACCTTGCTCGAAGGCGTGGCAGGTGCGGTGCTGGCGAAAATCGCCGTGCTGGTGGCCATCATCCTGTTCATTCAGAAGCGCCCGCAGGGCATGTTCGCCCTCAAGGGCCGCAGCGTGGAGAGCTGACAGTATGGCCGCCATCCTCAACGAAACCGGCACGCTGGTGCCGCCGCCGCGGGTGCAATTGCAGTCGCCCACGGCCTTCCTGCCACTGTGGGGCTGGGCCGCGTTGATCGGTTTTCTGCTGATCGCCGCCGTGCTGGTGCCGCTGTTGGCGTTGGCTCTGCCGCAGGGCAGCAGCCTGCATCTGTCGCAATACTGGATCGGGCTGTCGGGCAAGATTCTGTGCTACGCCATGGTGGCGCTGGCGATGGATCTGGTCTGGGGCTATGCCGGCATTCTGTCGCTGGGCCACGGCCTGTTCTTCGCCCTGGGCGGCTATGCCATGGGCATGTACCTCAACCGCGCGATGAATGCGGCCAGCGGCAATCTGCCCGACTTCATGCAGTTCATGCAATGGACGCACTTCCCCTGGTACTGGGTCGGCACCGACCACTTCGCCTGGGCGCTGTTTCTGGCGGTGGCCGCTCCTGGCCTGCTGGCTTTCATCTTCGGCTTCTTCGCCTTCCGCTCGCGCATCAAGGGGGTGTATTTCTCCATCATCACCCAGGCGCTCACCTATGCGGCCATGCTGCTGTTCTTCCGCAACGAAACCGGCTTCGGCGGCAACAACGGCCTCACCGACTTCAAGGTGCTGCTGGGCTTTCCCATGGGCACGGCGGGCATGACGGTGTCGCTGTTCGTCGCCAGCAGCCTCACCCTGGTGTTGATGTTCCTGTTTTCTCGCTGGCTGGTGCGCAGCAAGTTCGGCCGCGTGCTCACTGCGGTGCGCGATGCGGAAAGCCGGGTGATGTTCTGCGGCTATAACCCGCTGTGGTTCAAGCTCGGGGTGTGGACGATTTCAGCCATGATGTGCGGCATCGCGGGCGCGCTGTATGCGCCGCAGGTGGGCATCATCAACCCCAGCGAAATGTCCACCTCCAACTCGATCGAGATCGCCATCTGGGCGGCCATTGGCGGGCGCGGCACGCTGATCGGCCCCATCATCGGCGCGGTGCTGGTGAACGTGGCCAAGAGCTGGCTGACCGTTGCCATGCCGCAAGTCTGGCTGTATGTGCTGGGCGGGCTGTTCATCGTGGTCACGCTGTACGCGCCGTATGGCCTCGTCGGCCTGTTCAAACAGTGGAGGACGCGCCGTGGCTAATCTCGACTGGCGGGAGATCGTGTACCAGGAGTCGCAGCCCGAACTCAGCGGCGATGCCACCGCAGGCTACGGCCACGTCATGCAGCCCGGCGTGGATCTGAGCCACGGCGTGGCCCTCTATCTCGACGACATCAGCGTGAGCTTCGACGGCTTTCGGGCGCTGAACAAGCTCAGCCTCTCGCTCGACGTGGGCGAACTGCGCTGCATCATTGGCCCCAACGGCGCGGGCAAGACCACCATGATGGACGTCATCACCGGCAAGACGCGGCCTGACGCGGGCACCGCCTTCTTCGGCCAGACCATCGATCTGCTCAAGCTGCGCGAGGCCGAGGTGGTGGCCGCCGGCGTGGGTCGCAAGTTCCAGAAGCCCACGGTGTTTGAAGACCTCAGCGTGCAGGACAACCTGGAGCTGGCCCTCAAGTCGGACAAGCGGGCGCGCAACACCCTGTTCTTCCGTCTGAGCGCGGCACAACGCCAGCGGGTGGAAGAAGTGCTCGAGCAAATTCGCCTGCACGACCAGGCCGCGCGCCGCGCCGGTGACCTGTCGCACGGCCAGAAGCAATGGCTGGAAATCGGCATGCTGCTGATGCTTGAGCCTCAGCTCCTGCTGCTCGACGAACCCGTCGCTGGCATGACCGACTTTGAAACCGACCGCACCGCCGAACTGTTCATCTCGCTGGCGGGCAAGCACACCCTCATGGTGGTGGAGCATGACATGGAGTTCGTGCGCAAGATCGCCCACAAAGTCACCGTACTACACGAGGGCAGCGTGCTCGCCGAAGGCAGCCTGGAGCAGGTGCAGGCCGACGAGCGCGTGGTCGAGGTCTATCTGGGACGCTAAGCCAATATGCTCAACATCGACACGGTCAACCAGTACTACGGCGGCAGCCACATTCTGCGCAACGTCAGCCTGCGCGTTGAAAAAGGCCAAGTGCTCACCCTGCTCGGCCGCAATGGTGTGGGCAAGACCACGCTGCTCAAATCCCTCATGGGGCTGGTGAGCATCAAGAGCGGCAGCATCACCCTCGACGGCGCGCGCATTGACGCCCTGCGTCCCGACGCCCGCGCGCGGCTGGGCATCGGCTATGTGCCGCAGGGCCGAGAAATTTTCCCCCGCCTCAGCGTCGAAGAAAACCTGCACATGGGGCTGGCCTACAAGCCCGGTGCCGCCACCGTGCCGCAAGAACTGTTCGAACTGTTCCCCGTGCTCAAGCAGATGCTGCATCGCCGCGGCGGCGACCTCTCCGGCGGCCAGCAACAGCAACTCGCCATTGCCCGGGCGCTGGCCGCAGACCCCAAACTGCTCATCCTCGACGAGCCGACCGAGGGCATCCAGCCCTCGATCATCAAGGACATCGAGCGCGTCATCCGCATGCTCGCCCAACGCGGCGACATGGCCATCCTGCTCGTCGAGCAGTACTACGACTTCGCCAAATCACTGGCCGACACCTATTGCGTCATGTCGCGCGGCGAAGTGGTGAAAACCGGCCGGGGCCAAGACATGGACGCCGACTGCGTGCGCGAACTGATCGCGGTGTAAGGCACAGGCAGGGTGGTGCATCCGCGCCACCCTTGCGCGGCCCGCCCGCAGGCCTGCCGCGCAAAAACCGCTCTTTCAACCCAGATTTTCCATTGGGACACGGGTTGATGGCGCGGCGGGTTGGGGATGGATTTGGCCCTGCGTGACAAGCCATCGCTATGGGTGCGAAGCGCGGGGGCGAAGACGCCCCAAATCGCCCGCCAGCGCCCGTGTAGGGGCGAAGCACCGCCTCATGGAAGATCTGGGTTCAAGGTGAGTAAACTGCGCAGCCCGCTGCATCCCGTGCAGCACTGCGGCAACCTCACTTTCGTTCATGATGTCCTCTCTACACGGCACGCTCGGCATTGATTTCGGCACCTCCAATTCGGCGGTGTCTTGGGCGGAACCACACGGACTGTCGCGTCTGATTGCGCTGGAGGGCGAAGCGCTGGCCATGCCCACGGCGGTGTTCTTCAATGCGGAAGACCACCGCACGCACTTCGGGCGCGACGCCGTGCGGCAATACCTCAACGGCTCGGAAGGACGGCTGATGCGTTCGCTCAAAAGCCTGCTGGGCAGCCCGTTGCTGCTCGAAAAAACGGAGGTCAACCACCAGCAAGTCAGCTTTCAGGACATTGTGGCGACCTTCCTCGCCGAGTTGCGCCAACGTGCGGCGCAGGCGCTGGGCCGCGCGCCCACGCGGGTGGTCATGGGTCGACCGGTGCACTTTGTCGACGACAACCCGCAGCGCGACGCGCAGGCGCAGCGCTCGCTGCACGAGGCCGCCTTGGCGGTGGGGTTCGAGCAGGTGACGTTTCAACTGGAGCCGATTGCAGCGGCACTTGACTACGAGCGCCGTCTGTCGCGCGAGAGTCTGGTGCTGGTGGTCGATGTGGGCGGCGGCACGTCCGACTTCACCGTGGTGCGACTGGGCCCGCAGCGCAGTGCGCAAGCCGACCGAAGCGCCGACGTGCTCGCCACTTCGGGGGTGCACATCGGCGGGACCGATTTCGACCACAAGCTCAGTCTGGAGCGGGCCATGCCCCTGCTGGGCTACCGCCACCTGGGGCCGCAGCAGCGCGAGGTGCCCAGCCGCGTGTTTTTCGATCTCTCGACCTGGCACCTGATCCAGTGGCTGTATCTGCCGCGCGCGCTGAGCCAGGCGCAGGCGCTGCGCGAAGATTATGCCGACCCCCGCTTGCACGAGCGGCTGATGACGGTGCTGCGTCACCGCGAGGGGCACCGACTGGCGCATGAGGTCGAGCAGGCCAAGATCCGCTGCTCGCAGGACGATGCGGACAGCGCCATCACGCTGTCGTTCATCGAGAAGGGGCTGCAGGCCTCGCTCACCCCCGCTGATCTGCGCGATCATCTGGCGGATTTGCTCTCGCGTACCGTGGCCTGCGCCCGCGAGTGCGTGCGGCGCGCGAGCCTGCACAACGACGCGCTCGATGCGATCTACCTCACCGGCGGGTCAAGCGCGCTGCGCCCGTTTCAGCGCGCACTGCAGGCCGAGTTTGACGGCGTGGATCTGGTGGTCGGCGACCTGTTCGGCGGCGTGGCCTCGGGCCTGGCGTACAGCCGCGGTTGACTCGTTGCGCAATCGGCGCGCCTGCACGCGGTTCCGCCGGTAAAAAGGCGGTTGCGTTGGCCATGCCGAAAAACAGGCTGCGCTGTGACATTTTCCCGAGACGCCTGCCGCCGAGTTCGGGAACAATGTTTACATTTCCTCCTCAGCCGCCCGATTTTTGCCGTTTCGCACATGACCCCCTGGCCTCGCCGCAGTCTTGAGCCTCGTTCTGCCGCCAGCGGCAGCGAGTCGGCACGCCTGACCGGCGAAGCCTCGCCGCCCATCGGGCGGCTCGGCCTGTTTCTGCGCAAGCAAGACGAGCACGCCTATGTGCATGATCTCTGGCCAGATATCGCCGGGCGGTTGCGCCTGCTCGGGCTGTTGGGCGGTCTGGTGTGTTTGCTCGGCAGCATCGTCGACTGGACCCAGCTGCACGACAGCCCCCCGTTCTTCTGGCTGCTGGCCGTGCGGCTGGCCGTGTTGGCGCTGGGCCTGTATCTCTGGCGCGTGACGCGATCCGGCGCTGTCGCGCGCCCGGCGCAATTGCGCACGGCGCTGATTCTGTTTGAACTCGGGGCCATCGTCGCCTTGCGTCTGGTCAATTTGGGCTATGGCGAGTTTTCGCCCTATCAGGCACTGACCGGCCTGCTCGTGGTGGCGTCGGCTTATGCCTTCGTGCCCATGCTCAGCCCGGTCAACTTCTGGCTGTTGCCCCTGGGCACCGCCAGCCTGTTCATTCAGGCCTACGGGTGGCATCAGGCCTCGTGGCGCGACTTGAGCGCACTGCTGGTCATCGCGCTGTATGTGCACATTCTGGGGTGGATGACTGCAGCTCACAACGCCCGCTCCGGCCGCCTGCTCTGGCTCGAACGCCAGAGGCTGGAAAAAGAAATGCGGGAGCGCCGCATGGCCGAGAGCAATCTGCGCCATCTGTTCGAAATCTGCCCGGTGCCGCTGGTCCTCAGCCAGCAAGACAACGGCGCGGTGTTGCGATTCAACCGCGCCGCGCAGGCTCTGCTCGATCCGGAACGGCGCCACACCGAACCAGGCTCTGCCTATGCCTCGAATTTTTACGCGGACGCACGTACCCGCAGCGCCGTGACCGATGCGCTGAAAGCGCGCGGCGAAGCGGGCCCTGTGGATGTGCGCATGCTCACCTCCAGCGGCAATCACATCCACGTCATGCTGGCCGCCAGCAGCCTGCGCTACGACAACAAGGCGGCGGTGCTCACCAGCCTGGTGGAAATCACCGACCGCAAGCAGCGCGAGCAGGCGCTCACCCGCATGACCCAGACCGACGCGCTGACCGGGCTCTACAACCGCCGGGGTTTTTTCGAGCGCGCCCAAGCCTTGCTGGACGCCGCCCGCGACCAGCCGCCCAGCCTGCTGTTGATCGACGCCGACCACTTCAAGCGCGTCAACGACACGCATGGCCACGCCGTGGGCGATACCGTGCTGGTGCAACTGGCCAATCGCATGGGCGCCGCGCTGCGCGAGGGCGACGTGATCGGGCGGATTGGCGGCGAGGAGTTCGCCGTCTTCCTGCCCGCCACTAGCCTGGAAAACGCGTATGAACTGGCTGATCGCATCCGCCTGTCGGTGTCGCGACATGCGCTGCGCATCCAGGGGCTACGGGTGCCGATGACGCTGAGCATCGGCGTTACCGTTCTGCAGCCCGGCGAGAGCACTCTTGAAGCCGCGCTGGGCCGTGCCGATACGGCCATGTACCAAGCCAAGCAAAACGGCCGCAACCGGGTGGAACTGGCTGCGGTCTCGGTTTCATAAAAACCTGACGCCGCTTAGGCGGCAACTCCCGTCGCTACTCCGGCAACGACTCAAATCGGCAATTCAAGTCGACCAGACGCGCGGCGCGCAAGCGCCCACACCCCACCCCGCCTGCCGCCAGGCGGCCCATACCGCACGGCACAGCGCCGCCACCGGCTCGATGCGATGCCCGAGCACCCGCAAGGCAACGACCTGCGCATGCGGTGCCGTGGCGCCAAAAAGCGCGCTGGCCTGCTTCGCCTCATCGGCTGCCTGCCGCGCCGCATCGAGCAGCGCCTCACGGCGTTGCGCGGCCAGCGGGCTGCCCGCGGCAAAGAACAAGGTGGCCATCGCAGTATGGCCGCGCAAGCCGCCCGGCCCGTGCAGCAGCGCGTCGTCGTCACCCGCTACGCAACCGCGCTCCAGCCAAATGCCAGGCAGCTCGATGTGCTGGGTGAAGCGTCCGACACGGAACGCGGCGTCTGCCGCAGGCAGGCCCAACGCGAGCAGATCCCAGGCCATCAGCTCGGCGCCCGGCGCGAGGTGAAAGCAGCTGCGGTTCTCCCCCAGGCAGTCGTTGTAAGCCAGGGTCTCCAGCGGCAGCCATTCCAGCCTTGCGCCGGGCGCCAGCCGGGCTTGCAGGGTCTGCCGCGCAGGCGCGCCGGTGCTGCGATAGAAACGTCCTGCCCCCGGCGTGGTGACCAGCGCGTGCGCGCCTTCTTGCACCGACAGATCGATGTCCAGAATGTCGCCGCCCACCAACCCGCCCGGCGGATGTACCAGCACCTGATGGCAGATTTGAGGGTCTTCGGGATAGTGGCTGGCCAGCGCGCGCAGGCCGCCCTCGTGTTGGTGGCGCAGCACCGTGCGCGCCGCTTCGGCGGAGAACTGCAATTGCAAGCGGGAGTACCAAGGCGTCATGTATGGGCTGATGCAAACCAGATGGGGGAGATCGGCAAGGCGTCCGATCAAGCTAGTACCGTGTTTCACGCTTGATTGAACAAATGAAACCGATGGATTTTGCGTCAGGGCAAGGCGCCAACCACAGCGATACCCGTAGGTATCGCGCGGATTGGCAACGCCGCCCAGGCAGCAAAGACGCGGTTTTATGCTCCAGATAGCGTGAAACACTGCACTAGGTTTGTAGCAGAGCCGTTCGCGGTGTTGACTGCAAAGCACCGCCGCCTCTCTTTCATGCAGGCGAAACACACATCCTTCTATGCTGGGCGCTGGGCGATTTTTCGAGGGAATGCATCATGGAGAGCAAGCAGAGGAAGGCGACGTTACTGACAGTGTTCGCGCTGGTTCTGGCGCTGGTGTGGTGGCGCCCGCTGCAAGCCACGGCGCAGCGGTCTGTCGAGTCTGGACTGCAGCGCGCGCTGGTGACGTTTGCCTCGGCGCGGGCGCTCAATGGCGTGCTCAGCGTGGCCAAGAGTGCGTCGGTGAGTTTTCAGATCGGCGCGGGCGCTTCGGTGCAGCCGGGCGCGGCGCTCGACCCGCTGGACGATCTGGTCGAGCAGTTTTCCACCGTCATGCTGGTGGCGACTTTGTCATTTGCCATGCAGCAAGTGCTGATCGCGGTGTTCAGCGCCTGGCCACTGGCGGTGGTGCTCTCCGCCTTGTTTCTGGCCTGGGCTGTGCTGGTGCTGCGAGAGCGCCGCGCACCGCCCTGGCTGGCGCGGCTGTCGGTTGGCCTGTTGGTGCTCAGCCTGAGCGTTCCCGCCGCCTCGCTGGCCAGCGAGCTGACCTATTCGCTGCTGATGGCGCGCGACTACGCCGCCGCGCAGCAGCAGGTCAGCCTGTCCACCCCCGCAGCTTCTGAAGCGCAGACGGCGGTGCAGGCTGACGGCGGGGCCTTGGACAAGCTCAGACAACTGTGGTCGCAGACGCAGGACATCGGCCAGCAGGTGCAGGCGCTGCAGGCCAAGGCAAGCGGCATCGTCTCGCACCTCATCACCCTGGCCGCCGTCTTTCTGATACAGACCGTGGTGCTGCCGCTGCTGTTTTTCTGGGGGTTGCTGCGGCTTTACCGGCTGCTTCTGGGAAGACAGTGGCCGGGCAGAGCGCCCGCCGTAAGATGGTCTGCCCCTGATTGATTTCTCCTGCAAGGAAAACACATGGCCTCCTCCAAACCCGCGTTTCAATGGGACGATGCGCTGCAGCTCGACGCCCAGCTCAGCGCCGACGAGCGGGCGGTGCGCGACGCCGCGCAGGCGTATTGCCAAGACCAGCTCGCGCCGCGTGTGCTGAGCGCCTTCCGCCATGAAACCACCGACCCGACGATCTTCCGCGAAATGGGAGCGCTCGGCCTGCTCGGCCCAACGATTCCCGAGGCCTATGGCGGCGCCGGGTTGAACTATGTGGGTTACGGGCTGATCGCGCGCGAGGTCGAGCGGGTCGATTCCGGCTATCGCTCGATGATGAGCGTGCAGAGTTCGCTGGTCATGCTTCCGATCTTCACCTTCGGCTCCGAGGCGATGAAGCAGAAGTATCTGCCCAAGCTGGCCCGCGGCGAATGGATCGGCTGCTTCGGGCTGACCGAACCCGATCACGGCTCCGACCCCGGCGGCATGAGCACGCGCGCCCGAGCGGTGCCCGGCGGCTATGCGCTCACGGGCAACAAGATGTGGATCAGCAATAGCCCGATCGCCGATGTGTTCGTGGTCTGGGCCAAGGACGACGCGGGCGAGATTCGCGGCTTCGTGCTCGACAAGGGGGCTAAGGGTTTGAGCGCACCGGCCATTCACGGCAAGGTCGGCCTGCGTACTTCGATCACCGGCGAGATCGTGATGCACCAGGTGTTCTGCCCCGAAGAAAACGCCTTTCCCGACGTGCGCGGGCTCAAGGGTCCGTTCACCTGCCTGAACAGCGCGCGCTACGGCATCGCCTGGGGCGCGATGGGCGCGGCGGAAGACTGCTACGCCCGTGCGCGGCAATACGTGCTCGACCGGCAGCAGTTCGGGCGGCCGCTGGCGGCCAATCAGCTCATCCAGAAAAAGCTGGCCGACATGGCGACCGACATCAGCCTGGGGCTGCAGGGCGTGCTGCGCTTGGGGCGCATGAAGGACGAAGGCACGGCAGCGCCCGAAGTCACCTCACTGCTCAAACGCAACAACTGCGGCAAGGCGCTGGACATCGCCCGTACCGCGCGCGACATGCTCGGCGGCAATGGCATTTCAGACGAGTTCGGCGTGGCCCGCCATTTGGTGAATCTCGAAGTGGTCAACACCTACGAGGGCACGCACGACATCCACGCCCTCATTCTCGGCCGGGCGATCACGGGCATTGCGGCGTTCTGAGTCTCACGCCCCCATCCGCGACGCGGCGCATTCCCGCTCAGGCGGCGACAAACTCCCAAGCATCCATGCTGAGGTTGCCGTAGTGCACGCCCCCGGCATGATGACGCGGCGTGGCGCCTTCGCCAGCGGCGCCCAGCGCCCAGAACAGGGGCAGCAGATGCTCGTCGGTGGGGTGGGCGCGTGCCGCATGCGGCGCCCTGCGGCGGTAGTCGAGCAGCGCCGAGGTGTCGCCGCGGTCGATCATGCCGCGCATCCATTCGACGAAAGCCTGCACGTAAGCGGCCGGTGGATCGTCGGTGCGGGCGGACGGGTGAAACTCGTGCAGGTTGTGCGTCAAGCTGCCGGTGCCGTACAGCAAGACGCCTTGCTCGATCAGCGGCGCCAGCGCAGCGCCCAAGCGGTAGGCGCCCGCGGCGTCGAGCGGCCAGGGCATGGCCAGTGGCAGCACCGGAATATCGGCCTGCGGAACCATCAGGCGCAGCGGTGACCAGACGCCGTGATCGAGACCACGCTGCGGGTCTTCGTGCACGCCCCAGCCGGCTTCGCGCAACAGTTCTTCTATCCGCGCAGCCCACTGCGGCGCGCCGGGCGCGGGGTATTGCAGGGCATTGAGCGCGCGGTCGAAACCGCTGAAGTCGTGGAGGGTCGCGGGCCGTGCGCTGGTGCCCAGGGTAGGCTGCCGCGCCATCCAGTGCGGGGAAAAGGCGAGGATGATCTCGGGCCGCGGCAAAGCCTGCCCGAGCGCTCGCAGCATCGGCCCGGCGCTGCCCGGCTCCAGTGGCAGCATGGGCGAGCCGTGAGAGACAAACAGCGTGGGCATGCGCTGAGCGGGCATGTTCAGCGCCTCATGATGGGGTGCGCACGCCTTCGATCTCCACGCGCACTTTCACTTCATGGCTCAGACCGGCGGCGAAAGCGGTCATGCCGTAATCCATGCGGTTGATCGTGGTGGTGGCGACGAAGCCGCTGAGATAACCGCCCCAGGGTTTGGGCAGATAGGCCACGTCGCCCGCGCCTTCCAGCGCCACCTCAAAGGTCGCCGGGTGGGTCACGCCGCGCAGGGTGAGGTTGCCGTAGAGCTTGCCGTGGGTCTTGTTCTGCGGCACATAACGCGTGCCGACGAAACGGATGTCGGGGTGGGCTGCGGCATCGAAAAACGGCGCGGCCAGCAGATCGGTGTTGCGTTGCGACAGAAAGGTGTCCAGACTCTGGGCGGGAATGACGATGTCGGCCTTGTCTTTGGCGGGGTTCGCCGGGTCGAAGGTGTAGCTGCCGGTCACCCGTTTGAACACCCCGGTAAAGCGCCCGACACCCGCGTGGCCGATGGTGAACTGCACCCCGGAATGATCGGGATCGACGCGGTAACTCCCCGCCGGGTCGGCATGCTTGTGAACATAGGCCTGCGGCGCCGTTGTTTCGGCGGCCCAGGCCGGTGCGGCGCAGAGCGCTAGGGCCACGGCGGTTGAGAGCGCGGGGGTCAGAAGTGAACGTGAGGTTGAACGCAACATGGTGAAGTCCTTTCAGAGTGTGTGGTGGGCGGCAAGTCAGTTGTGTCAGTTGTTATTGGGTTATTGGGAAGAAACGACCAGATGCACCTGCACCGGAATGGCTGCGGCCACCACACTGGTGTCCGCCCACGAGCCGGTGCCCAGGCCGAAGGCGGTGCGGTCGAGCGTGAAGGCTGCGTCCATGATCAGGTCTTTGCCGTCGGGGTGGGTGCTCACCTGCACGCGCAGCGGCTGGCTGTGGCCTTTCACGCTGAAGGCGCCGCTAACCCAGTAGCGTCCCGGCCCGTCGGGGGTGAATTGGGTGGAGACGAATCGGGCCTGCGGATCGGCTTTGGCCGCCAGCCAGTCGGCCCCGGCGAGCAGGGCGTTGGTCTGGGCGCTGCCCGCGTCCACGCTGGCCGACTGCACCGCAACCTCAACATGCGACTTGGCGAGGTCGCCCGGCATGAAGTCGATCTGCGCGGTCACGGTTTTGAAGTGACCTTTCATCGGCACGCCCATTTGGGTGGCGCTAAAGCTCACGCTCGACGCAGGCAAAGCGTGGGTGTAGGCCGCAACGGGAACGGGCTGCGCCCAGGCTGTTGCGCAGATCGACAGCACGCTAGCGGCGCCGCACAGCATTTTGATCGAGAGATGCGACATGATTGATTTCCCTTTCCAAAAAGGCGCACGCGGCTCGCGAGTCTTGAGCCCATCAGCGGTGCAGGCGTGGCAACAGACGCGGCAGCATGCGCAGCAGCACGCCGTCGTGATCGATGAACTGGTGCTTGAGCGCCGCAGCAATATGCACGGCAACCAAGGCAGCCAGGGTGTAGTTCAGCGTGGCATGCACCAGTTCGAGCAGATGCGCCATCGCCGGGTTGGCGGGCAGCAGATTGGGCAGCTTCCACACCCCCCACCACACCACGGGTACACCGGCCGCCGAGCTCAGCGCCCAGCCGGTGAGCGGTATGCAAAGAATCAGCAGATACAGCAGTTCGTGCATCAAGGCCGCAGCCGCCTGCTGCCAGGGCGGAATGTCGCCGGGCAGCGGCGGCGGACGATGCGTAAGCCGCCAACCGATGCGCAGCACCACCAACAGCAGCACGGTGATGCCGAACCATTTGTGCCACGAATACAGCTCGATCTTGCGCACCGACAGCGGCAGTCCGTGCATATAAAGCCCCAGCGGAAAGAGGCCGAAAATCAACAGAGCAATCAACCAGTGCAGCAACTGCGCGGGCAGGGTGTAGCGGGCCACTTCGGCAGCCGGGGTGGAGTTCATCTCTCCCCCTCCTGAGCACCCGCGTGAGCCCCCGCCTGCTCCAGCGCCTGCCGCAGACTGTGCAAGGCCTGCTGCGAGGCGGCCAGCTCGGCAGCGCCCAGTTTTGAGAACGCCTGCGCCAGGTGCGCGCCATGCGCAGGAAACACGTGTTCGAACACCCGCTGCCCCCGCGCCGTCAGCCGCACGATCTGCCCGCGGCCATCACTCGGATCGGGCAGACGCTGCACCAAGCCCTTGGCCAGCAGGCGATCGACCACGCCGGTCAGCGTGCCCTTGGTAATCAGGGTCTTGTCGCCCAGCTGCTTGGGGTTCATGCCCTCGGTGTTGCCCAGCGTGGCCACCACGTCGAATTGCGCCGGGGTCAGCCCCAGGCTTTGCACATGCGCCGCGGAGTAGCGCTCGAACGCCTGGTAGGTGCGCACGAGTTCGCGCAGCAAGGGAAGAAAGGAAGGGGGTTTGGACATGGACGCAGCCGCAACAGGAACTGCTGCGTATATTAGTTCTCATTAGAACTATTGCTGCGAACAGGGCCTTCTGCCGCATTGCGGCCCGCGCTACAAGCGCTCGGACGCCGGATCGATTTGCGGGCCGCGATAGAGGAAATCGCTGATGTGCACCGTGACCTGTTCGGGCGTGATCAGCACCACGCCCTAGCCCGGCGCTTCGTGGGTAAACAAATCGGTTTCCGTGAGGAAATCCAGACCCGACTGATGCGCCGTGGCCGGCAGGGTGGAGAAGGGAATGCCGTGCCAGCTGCCGGAAATGGGGCGGTGAATGTGGCCGAAAAACAGGTGGCGGATGTGGCCATACTGCCGCAGCAAGGCGCCGAAAGCCAGGGCGTCATCGGCGACGAGGTTGATCTCGTCGAAGGCGGCGATGCCCACGCCGAACGGCGGATGGTGCATGAACAGGAAGACGGGCGCCGCGTCGGCCTGTGCACGATCGAGCTGTGCGCGCAGCCACTCAACACGGCCGGCATCGAAGTAGCCCGCGGATGGGCGCCGCTGATCGGCGTCGCCCAGCACCGTATCGAGCAGGATGAAGCGGCCGACCGAAGTGTCGTGCGTCCACTGCACAAAACCGTTTTCGTCCACCGGCACCTCGGGGAACGCAGCGCGAAAACGACCCCGGTGATCGTGATTGCCAATCAGCGGCAGCACCGGCATGGGCAACGGCCGCAGCGCTTCGCGCAGACTGGCATAGGCGGCGCTTTCGCCCCAGTGGGTGAGGTCGCCGGTGACCACGCACAGTTCGGCGTCGGCATGCTGGCGCGCAATGTGGGCGACTGCCGCCTGCAGCCGGGCCAGCGGGTCGATGCCGTAGAGGCTGCGGCCCGGCGTGGTGAGATGGGTGTCGGTGAGGTGAATGAGTTTCATGACGCGTCCTTCGCGGGCAGCAGGCGCATGGCATCGGCCTGCCAACCGATGTGCACCCGGCTGCCGATGGGCAGTTGTTGTGCGGCGCTGGTGGACAGGTCGGACAGCAGACGCTCGCCGCTATCAAGATCGACCCGCAGGCGCGTAACGGCGCCGAAGAAGGTGCTTTCGCGCACCGTACCCTGCAGCACCGCACCGCTCGGCGTACTGCCGTTGAGCGCATGCAACTGCACATCTTCGGGGCGCAGGTAGAGATGCAGTTCCTCGCTCGCGAGACCGCGCGCGCGCGGCGCCTGTAGCGACCTGTCCATCACGGAAATCATGCCCTGCCCGGCGTCGAGCAAACGCGCGGGCAGGCGGCTGGAAATGCCGATGAACTGAGCAACGAAAGGATGCTCCGGCTCCTGATAGATCGCCGCCGGCGCGCCGACCTGCACCATGCGGCCCTCGAACATCACCGCCACGCGGTCGGAGATGGACAGCGCCTCCTCCTGATCGTGGGTAACGAACACGGTGGTGATACCGGTCTCGCGCTGAATGCGGCGAATCTCCTCGCGCAACTGCACCCGCACCTTGGCGTCGAGCGCCGACAAAGGCTCGTCGAGCAACAACAGTGTGGGCTGGATGGCCAGGGCGCGCGCCAGCGCCACGCGCTGCTGCTGGCCGCCGGAGAGCTGGTGCGGATACTTCTCGGCATGCGCCGACAGACCCACGAGATCGAGCATGGAATCGACCCGGCGCTTCTGTTCGGCCGCGCCGATCTTGCGCACCCGCAGGCCGAAGCGCACGTTGTCCGCCGCCGTCATGTTCGGGAACAAGCTGTAGGCCTGGAACACCATGCCGAGCTGGCGCTGGTTGGCTGGCAGATCGGTGATGTCCTGGCCGTCCACCCGCACTCGCCCGCGGTCGGGTTGCTCGAACCCGGCGATGACGCGCAGCAGTGTGGTCTTGCCGCAGCCCGAGGGGCCGAGCAGCGAGACAAACTCGCCGCTGGTCAGGTTCAGCGAAATGTCGTGCAGCACGGTGCGGTCGCCGTACAGCTTGGCCACCCCGTTGATTTCAAGCGTCGCCATCAGTGGGCGCCTCCAAGTTGCGCCTGTCCTTTGCCGCGGCCCGAGAGCAGCACGCCCAGCATGGCCAGCCAGGTGATGACAAAGCTCAGCAAGGTGAGCGCCGCCGCCTCGGTGGCGGAAGTCTGGCCGATGTAGTTGATATAGACCGCGAAGGTGTTGAACAGCAGCACGTTCGCAAAAGTGAATTCGCCCATGACAATGGCAATGGTCAGCAGCGCCGCACCGGCCAGCGCGCTGGCGAGATTGGGTAGCAGTACGCGCAGGATGAACAGGCCCCAACCCGCGCCCAGGCTGTGCGAGGCTTCGGTGAGGGTGCGCAGATCCAGCGCGCGCATGCCCACATCCAGCGCCCGGTAGGTGTAGGGCAAGGCCAGAATCACATAAGGCACGACCAGATAGTTGGGCGTGCCGACAAACCAGTCCGGCCCGTGGAACAGCGCGGTGAGCCCGGCCACCAGCACGATGGGCGGCACCACGAAGGGCAGCACCGAAATGAAATCGAACAGCGGCTTCATGCGCGGAGCGCGCAGGTGCATCCAGAACACCGCAGGCACCAGCACCACCAGGCTCAGCGCAATGGTTTCCAGCGCCAGCCGCAGCGAGAGCCACAGGCTCTGCCAAAGCGCGTCCTGATGCGCCAGGCTGATGTAGGCCGACGGGCCATAGCGATTGCCGCCTTCCCAGAAGCTGAAGATGCCGGTGGCGAACAAGGGCAGCGCGAAATACAGCCCGACGATCAGCAGCAGCGCGATGCCCGACAGGGGCAGGCGGCGGCCGGCTGCGCGGGGAATACGCCCGGTGCGCGAGCTCATCTTCCGCTCCAGCGGCTTGCACGCCGCGCTACCAGCGCGTACAGCAGCATCACCACCACCATCACCGCGATCATGCCCAGCGCCAGCGCGGCGCCGGCCTGCGGCTCCAGCATGACATTGCCCGACAGCACGTTGCTGATCTCGATGGGCACGAGGCCGATGTTCCCCGAGGTCAGTGCGTAAGGCGTGGCATAGGCCGAGAACGCATTGCCGAACAGCAGCAGATAGGCCGACAGCAGCGAGGGCATGAGAATCGGCAGGCCCACTTTCCGCCAGTAGGCGCCGCTGCCCGCGCCGAGGCTTTCTGCGGCCTCGCGCCATTCACGGCGCAAGCCCTCAATGGCGGGAATGATGACAATGATCATCAGCGGAATCTGGAAATACGCATACACAAAAATCAGCCCGCTCATGCCATACAGGCTGAAGCCGCCGCTGTACAGATCGATGCCGATGCTCTTGAGCCAGACCGTCACCATGCCCAGGCTGCCCAGCGTGGCGATGAAGGCGAACGCCAGCGGCACCCCGGCGAAGTTGGCCGCCACCGCGCTGAACGAGGTGATCAACGATCGCAGGCCGGCCGGGGCGGCCGGGCGCAGCATGAAATACGCCACCAGTCCGCCCAGCACCAGCCCCACCGCCGCAGAAATGGCGGAAAGCACGATGGAATTGCGGAACGCCGCGACGGTTTGCGGCTGCGCCAGCTCGGCGATGTAGCGCAGGGTCAAGCCCTGCTTGTCGGTGAGCGACTGCGCCAGCAAGCGCAGCGCCGGCAACAGCAGAAACACCAGCACATACAGCAGAAAAGGGCCGATGAACAACACCGAACCCCAATGCCTGCGCCACCAGGCCGCGCGGCGCACCGCGCCCGCCGGTGCAATGGCTGCCTGCTGCATTACACCTTGACCATCTTGGCCCAGTCGGCCTTGAGCACGCCCTGCGCCTTTTCGGTCTGCACCTTGTCGGCGAACACGACTTCTTTGTAGGCCGCGGCCGGGGGCAGCTCAGCCATCAGCGACTGCGGAATCACGCCGCGGGCCACCATGTCGTTGAAGCGCGCCGGGTGCGCATACCCTTCGAGGTAGATGAGCTGACCAGCGTCGGACATCAGGAACTCTTCCCACAGTTGCGCGGCCTTCAGGTTGGGGGCGAACTTGCTGATGGCCTGGCAGTAATAGCCGCCATACGGCTTGCCATCCGTCGGGATGACAGTGTCGATCTTGACCTTGCTCGCCTCTTTCTTGGCCTGGGCGATGTTGAGGTAGTCCCAGTTGACGACGATGGGCGTCTGGCCCGAAACCAGGCTGGCCGAAGTGGCATCGGACGGGTTGAAGTTGCCCGCCTTGGCCAGCTTGGCGAAGAACTCCACGCCGGGCAGCATGTTGTCGAGCGAGCCGCCGTGGGCCAGCGACGCCGCGAACACCCCGGCGAACGCCGCACCCGCGCCCAGCGGGCTGCCGTTGAGCGCCACCATGCCCTTGTATTCGGGCTTGAGCAGATCGGCCCAGGTCTGCGGCGCGTTCTTCACCACATTGCGGTTCACGCCGAACGACACCACGCCGAAGTAATCGCCCCACCACAGGCCGCCCGCATCCTTCATGTTGTCGGGAATGCTCGCCCAGGTCGCCACCTTGTAGGGCTGGAACAGCCCTTCCTGCACCCCGGCCAGCGCGAAGGCGGGGCCGACGTCCAGCACATCCGGGCCGCGGCTCTGACCCTTGAGCGACTTGACCGCCTGCAGCTCCTGCGCCGAGCTGGCGTCCGGCGAGGCGCTATTGACCTTGATGCCGTACATCTTGGAGAACTCGGCAATCATCTTGCCGTAGTTGGCCCAGTCCGGCGGCAGCGCGATGACGTTGAGCTTGCCTTCGGCCTTGGCCGCGGCGATGAGCGCCTTGTCAGCAGGCGCGGCGGCAGCGGCAAACGCGTTGCCGACAAAGCCCGGAATGAGTGCCGAGCCCAGGCCGGCGCTCGCAGCACCAGCGGTGAGTTTGAGGAAATGACGGCGAGTATCGTGCGAACGGTTGGTCATGAGTGACTCCAAGTTATAGGCAAAGAAAGCAACGGAGCGTAAAGCCGGGAAGTGACGGATTGATGACGTTTATTTTGCTGCAAAAAACCGCGTTAGCCCATTCATTTCGCCGCTGGCGACCCGACGAGCCAGCCGCGCGCCACCTCGACCCGCACCTCGCTGCCAGGCGCCAGCCGCTGGCCGTGATCGCACAGCAGCCGACTCTCGGGCGCCTCGAACAAGGCCAGTTCCAACTCGTGATCCTGCCCCCGGTAACGATGCCGCACGACAAGGGCATTTGCGGCCCCTTCGGTCAGACGCACTGCGGCTGGCCGCACCAGTGCCAGTCCGCTGATGCCATCAGCCAGGTGTGGGAACTGCGCCGCGTCCACGCGAAAGCACAGGCCCGCGCAGCGGGCAAGCCCCCCCGGGCCGGTTTGCACGGGCAGAAGGCGTCCACGCCCGATGAATCCCGCCACGAAGCGCGACTGCGGCCGGTCGTGCAGCTCCTGCGGCGTGCCGACCTGCTCCAGCCGTCCGCCATTGAACACGGCGATGCGGTCGGCCAGCGCCATAGCCTCGTGCTGATCGTGGGTCACATAAATCAGCGTACCGCCCAAAGCGGCATGAAAGTCGCGCAGCGCGTCCATCATTTGATCGCGCAAGTGCACGTCGAGGCTGGCCAACGGTTCATCGAGCAGAGTGAGGCGCGGGCGCTGCACGAGGCAGCGCGCCAGCGCTACACGCTGCCGCTGTCCACCGGAGAGCTGATCAGGCCGCTTGGAGGCATACGCCGACAGCCCCATTTGCTCCAACGCAGCGCCCACCTGTTGCATCCGCTGCGCGCTCGGCAACTTCTTGACCCGCAGCGGATAGGCGATGTTCTCCGCCACGCTCAGGTGCGGCCATAGTGCGTAGCTCTGGAACACGATGCCCACGTCGCGCCGCTCTGCTGGCACACTGCGCTGCGCATCGGCGATCACCGCGTTATCGAACTGGATCTGGCCCTCGCTTGGTGACTCGAACCCGGCCAGCAGGCGCAGCAAAGTTGTCTTGCCGCAGCCCGACGGGCCGAGCAGCGCCAGAAACTCGCCGCTGCGGATGTCGAGATCGATTTCATCGAGCGCCGTGGTGCCTTGTGAAAAGCGCTTGCTTAAGGTCCGCAGGGAAATTGCCGTCATGCTGCGCATGCTAGGCCGCGAACATGGCAGTCTGTTGACACATGACGGTCATGTTGCGCGGATAGCTTCACGGCTTTGCTGGACCACCCAAGACTCGCATCATGCACAACACAACACGTTCACACACCGTCCACAATGCGCGCCGCCGCCAGGTTCTCGCCACCGGGCTCGGCCTCGGGCTGAGCGCCTTTTCGCTGGGCATCGCCCGTGCCAACACCGCCGTCAAGGGCGATCTGGTGCTCTACACCAGCCAGCTCCTGCAAGACGCGCAACAAACCGTCGCCGCGTTCGAGCAGGTCTATCCCGCCGTGAAAGTGCGCTGGGTGCGCGACGGTACCACGCAGTTGCTGACCAAGCTGCGCGCCGAATTCGCCGCGGGCGCGCCGCAGCCCGATGTGCTGCTCATCGCCGACGAACTGGCCATGGCCGGGCTCAAGCGCGAAGGTCGCCTGCAGCCCTACAAGGACGCGCCTTTCGAGGGCTTCCCCGCATCGCTGCGCGAGCCTGGCGGCTATTGGTACGGCACCAAGCTCATCACCACCGGTCTGGCCTACAACACCGCGGCCAAGATGGCGCCCAAGCGCTGGTGGGATCTGCAGCAGGCCGAAGCGCTGGGTCAGATCGACATGCCCAGCCCGCTTTACTCCGGTGCGGCGATGGTCATGGTCGAGGCATTCACGCAGCATCCTAACCTCGGCTGGAAGTATTACGAAATGCTCGCCAGGCAAAAAGCGATCGCCCAGGGCGGCAACGGCGGCGTGTTCAAAAACGTCTCCAGCGGCGCCAAGCTCTACGCCGTGCTGGTGGACTTTCTCGCCATTCGCTCCGAGCAGAAGGGTGCGCCGATCCGCTTCGTCTTTCCGGAAGAAGGGGTGTCTGCCGTCACCGAGCCGGTGGCCGTGCTCAAGACCGCGCGCAATGTCGATGCCGCGCGTGCCTTCGTCGATTTCTGCCTCTCGGCGCCGGGCCAGGAACTCGTCGCCCGCCAGGGCATGATGCCCGCCCGCGCGGGCATCACCCCGCCGCCCGGATTTCCTAAACTCGGCAGCTTCAAGCTCCTCAACGTGGACGCCGACCGCGCGCTCGACACCGTCGAAGCCGACAAAAAACGCTTCAGCGCCTTGTTCGCCTGATGCGTTTGCCAGTCTGGCGGCCCGCCCCGTGGCGGGCTGAAACCACGCTCGCGCTGGGCGTGGTGGCGCTATTGACGGCGCTGGTCGCGCTTCCTCTGCTGCGCATCGTCCAGCAGGCGCTCTGGGCCGATGGCCACTGGCGTCTGGCCGCCGCGTGGACGCGGCTGATCGCCCCCGACACGCTGCAGGCCACGGTCAACAGTCTGGTCGTCTCGCTCGGCGGCACGGCGGTGGCCGTGGTCTTCGGCACGGCCTACGCGCTGCTCATCGGCCTCACAGACCTGCGCGGCAAACGCGGCCTGGTCTTTCTGCTGCTGTTGCCGCTGATGATTCCGCCGCAGATCACCGCCATGAGCTGGGCGCAATTGCTCGGGCCGGGCAGCGCGTTGCTCAAGCCCCTGGGCCTGGCTCCGGCGCCGGGGTCGTCCAATCCGATGTACGGCCCGGCGGGCATCACCCTGCTGCTGGGGCTGCAACAAACGCCGCTGGTCTTCCTGGCCCTGCGGCCCGGCGTTTCCAGCCTGCCGCGCGACCTCATCGAAGCCGCGCAGAGCGCAGGCGCGGGCCGCTTGTGGCGACTGCGCACCGTGCTGCTTCCTGTGCTCATGCCAGGCATGCTGGCAGGTGCGGCGCTGAGCTTCGTCTCCTGTCTCGACAACTTCGGCATTCCCGCATTGCTGGGCGCGCCGGTGGGCTACACCGTACTGTCCACCCTCATTTACCAGAAGCTCTCGGGCTTCGGGCTGTCAGTGCTGTCCGACGTGGCGCAGCTCAGCCTGCTCGCCGCTGCCCTGGCCCTGCTCGGTCTGGGCGCACAGGGGCTGTTGCAACGGCGCTGGCAGGGACACCTCAGCAGCGCATCCAGCCCTTATCGCATCGCGCTCGGGCGCTGGAAAGCGCCTTTGACCGCAGCCGCCTGGGCGCTACTCATCGCCGTGCTCATCACCCCGGCGCTGGCTTTGCTCGCCACCTCGCTAGTCTCGATCTACGGCCTGCCGCTGACGCCCAAGACCTTGACCTGGGCGCACTATCAAACCCTGCTCGGTGACGACATGGTGCGCACCGCCTTGCGCAACAGCCTGTGGCTGGCCGGATGGGCCGCGGCACTGACCGCCGCCATCGCCCTGCCTGTGGGCTATCTGGTGGTGTGGGACAAAGGACGCATTACCGGCGCGCTGGCGGCGCTGGCCGATCTGCCCTTCGCGCTGCCCGGCGCGGTGGTCGCCGTGGCCGCCATTCTCATGCTGCTGCCGCCGCTGCCGGTGCTGCACATCAGCCTTTATGGCACGCTGTGGATCATTCTCTACGCTTATCTGCTGCGCTTTCTCACTCTGGCCATCAAGCCGGTGGTGGCCGGGCTGTCGCGGCTTGACCCAGCACTCAACGACGCCGCACGCAGTTGCGGCGCCGGGCTGTTCATGCGTCTGCGCACCATCGTCTGGCCACTAGCTGCGCCTCTGCTGCTGGGCGGCGCCATTCTGGTTTTTCTCATGGCGCTGAACGAACTTACCGTCTCCGCCCTGTTGTGGTCGTCCGGCTCTGAAACCCTGGGCGTGCTCATCTACAACTTTGAGGAAGGCGGCTCTACCGGCGCCGCCGCGCTGTCGGTGCTCACCATCGTGGCCGTGCTCGGACTGCTTGGCGTCTTGCAGACGCTTTCCAGGCGGCTACCCAAAGGGTCTCTGCCGTGGGCCTGATGCTCGCCCCCAGCTATTTTTAATGCGACGTCACTCAGATGTCACAAGAGCTTTCTAGCCTTGCAGCATGCTTTCCATTTCTGTGCAAGGGCTGACCAAGCGGTTTCCCAATCACCTGGCGACGGATGACCTCAGTCTCGACATCGAAGAGGGGCAGTTCGTCGTCGTACTCGGCCCTTCGGGCTGCGGCAAGACCACCCTGCTACGGCTGATTGCCGGGTTCGAGCAGGCCGACGCCGGTCGCATTCATCTACACGGGCGCGAGGTCACCCACTTGCCGCCCGGGGCCCGCGATCTGGGCATGGTGTTCCAGAGCTACGCGCTGTTTCCCCATCTGAGCGTGGCCGACAACCTGCAGTTCGGACTGCAACTGCGCCGAGTGCCTGCCGCAGAGCGCAAGCGGCGTCTGGCGCAGACCAGCGCCCTGCTGGGGCTCGATCAGCTGCTGTCGCGCAAGCCCGCGCAGCTCTCGGGCGGACAGCAGCAGCGGGTGGCGCTGGGCCGCGCCATCATCGGCGGGCGCCGCATCATCCTGATGGATGAACCGCTGTCCAACCTGGATGCCAAGCTGCGGCAGGACATGCGGCGGGAAATCAAGTCACTCGCGGTGAAGCTGGGCATCACCGTGGTCTATGTCACGCATGATCAGGCCGAGGCGCTGAGCATGGGCGATGTGGTCGTGGTGATGCACGAAGCGCGCATCGTGCAGGTGGCCGCGCCTGCGACCTTGTACGAGCAGCCGAACCGACTTTTTGTCGCGCGTTTCATCGGCTCGCCGCCGATGAATCTGCTGCCGCTCGAATCCGGCGCGCAAGGTCTGCGCATCGCTGGCACGCAGCAGCCCGTCATGCTGCCCGGCGTGGCGGCCAATAACAGCGCCAGCCTCACTTTGGGCATCCGTCCCGAACATCTACGGGTCAATCCCACTGCGCATCATCTCCAGTTGCTGATGCGCGTCGATTCCGTGGAATACCAAGGTTCCGACAGTATCGTGAATGGCCATTTGGGCCCTCACGCCCTAGCAGCCCGCCTGCCCGGCCGGGTGCAGTACGCCCAAGGCCAACCGCTGCAACTGGGCTGGAACCCGCAAGACATCTCCCTGTTCGACCCACAAAGCGGAAAACGCCTCGACAACGCCGCTCCCACCGCTTTTCTCCACCGTTCACAAACTCAAGAGGATGCACCATGCAACGTCGTGATTTTCTGAAGGCTTCGGCCCTTCTCCTGTTCAGCGCCGCGGCACTGCCGACGGCTCGCGCCGCTCAAGTCATCGAACTGCCGATGTACTACCCCGTCGCCGTAGGCGGACCGATCGCCAAAATTCTCGATGGCTACGCCGAGCATTTCCACAAGGCCAACCCGGACGTCGTCATCAAGCCCATCTACACCGGCAGCTATCAGGACACCATCACCAAAACACTGACCGCGCTGCGCAGCGGCGGCAGCAGCGCGCCGAAGATGGCCGTTGCGCTCGCAGTGGATGTGTTCACCCTGCTCGACCAGGGCGTGCTCGTTTCTGCGGAAGACCTCGCTGGCGGCGACAAGAGTTGGCTCAAGGGTTTTTATCCCGCATTTCTTGCTAACTCGCAGGTCGCTGGCAAAACCTGGAGCGTGCCCTTCCAGCGCTCGACACCCGTGCTGTACTGGAACAAGGCCGCCTTCAAGTCCGTGGGCTTGAACCCTGAGAAAGCGCCTGAAAACTGGGACGAGATGCGCGACACGGCTCGCCGCTTGACCAAACTGCACAACCCCAAGAGCCCGACCGATTGGGGCCTGCAGATTCCGACCTCCGGCTTTCCCTACTGGTTGTTCCAGGGGCTGTCCATCGAAAACGGTCAGGCGCGTCTGGCCTCGCCTGATGGCAAAACCACTTATTTCGATGCGCCGGAAACCATCGGCGCACTCGACTATCTGGTCAAACTCTCGCGCACCGACAAGGTCATGCCCGAAGGCATCATCAACTGGGGCACCACGCCACAAGATTTTTTTCAGCATCGCTGCGCCATGATGTGGACCACCACAGGCAACCTCACCAACGTCAGGACCAACGCCAAGTTCGACTTCGGCGTGGCCATGCTGCCCGCCCACAAGCGCCGTGGCGCACCCACCGGCGGCGGCAACCTCTATGTGTTCAACAACACGACCGAGGCCGAGCGCGCCGCTGCCCTGCGCTTCATCCGCTGGGTGACTTCGCCGGAAATGGCCGCGGACTGGGGCATCCAGACCGGTTATGTGGCCACCAGCCCGGCGGCCTGGGAAACACCGCGCCTGAAAGAATACGTCGCCGGATTTCCGCAAGCTGCGGTCGCCCGCGACCAACTGAAATACGCCGAGCCCGAGTTGTCCACGCACGACAACCAGCGGGTCACTAAAGTGTTCAACGACGGGCTTGAAGCGGCAATCACCGCGCAGAAAACCCCGGCGGCTGCGCTCAAGCAAGCTCAGGCCACGGCCGAAGGCATCCTGCGCCGTTATCGCAACAGTTGATCGTCCCCAAAGCGCCGCGGTCGCCGCATTGTGCCGCAGCGCTGTTTTGTTCACTTCCAAGATGCTCAACCCTAAGCAAGGCGCCCGCCGCGCCTGGCGCCAAACCCTGCTCGCCTGGGCCTTGCTCGCGCCGGCTCTGGTGCTGCTGACCACGTTCACCCTCTACCCGGCCCTCTCCACGCTGTTACAGAGCGTGATGTCCACGCCCAGCGGCCAGCAACCCACCCAATTCGTAGGCGCTCGGCATTACGCCCAGATGCTCGCTGATCCGGTATTTCGCCAGGTCATGCGCAACAACCTGCTTTATGCCCTTGTCTCCATTCCCACCTCGATTGCGCTCGCGCTGCTGATGGCGCTGTTGGTGAATGCGCGCATTCCCGGCCGGGCGCTGGCGCGGATGGCTTACTTCACCCCCACGGTGCTGCCGCTGGTGGCCGCCGCGAACATCTGGCTGTTTTTCTACACCCCCGGCTATGGCCTGCTCGACCAGTTCATGCATGGGCTCGGCCTGCCCGGCCGCAACTGGCTGGGCGAGCCCGCCACAGCGCTGTGGGCGGTCACAGCAGTCGCCGTGTGGAAGCAGGCGGGGTTTTTCATGATCTTCTATTTGGCCGCACTGCAAAACATTCCCCAGCACCTGATCGATGCCGCACGCATCGAAGGAGCGTCGGCCTGGCAGGTGTTCCACCGCGTCACCCTGCCGCTCATCGGGCCGACCACCTTGTTCATTTTGATCAACGCCGTCATCGGCGCTTTCAGCCTGGTGGACGCGCTGTTCGTGCTCACCAACGGTGGCCCCGACAACAGCAGCAACCTGCTGCTGTATTACATCTACCAAAACGCCTTCCAGTATTGGGACACCGGCTACGCCGCCGCACTCACGGTGGTGCTCATCGCCATCCTCGGGCTGGCGTCGTGGGTGCAGTTCGCCAGCATGGGCCGTCGCACGCACTACCAATGAAGCCCGCCACCTCTTTGCTGACTCTCAGCGCCTGGGCGCTTGCGCTGTGGTGGATCATGCCCCTGCTGTTTGCGCTATGGGCCGCCTTTCATCAGGCCGCCGATGTCGCGCACTTCAGCTTGCTTGCGCCGCTGACCCTCGACAACTTCGCCCGCGCCTGGAAAGCCGCACCGTTCGCACGCTATTTTCTCAACACCTTCCTTGTCGTCACGCTCATTCTGGCCGCCCAGCTTGTGGTGTGTGTGCTGGCGGCCTATGCCTTTGCCCGCTACCGCTTCGCCGGGCGCAGCGTGCTGTTCGCGCTGGTCATGGTGCAACTGCTGGTCATGCCCAATATGCTCATCGTCGAGAACTACAACACCATGGCGCAGCTCGGCCTGGTCAACCACCTGCTCGCCATCGGCCTGCCCTACTTCGCCTCGGCATTTGGCACCTTTCTGCTTCGCCAGATTTTTTTAAGCGTGCCGCATGAACTGGTCGATGCCGCCAGCATCGAGGGCGCTGGCCCGCTTGCCGTGCTCTGGCATGTCTATCTGCCGCTGGCCCGACCCGTGCTCGTGGCGTATGGCCTGGTGTCGGTGAGCTATCACTGGAACGACTTTCTCTGGCCCCTCATCGTCACCAACTCGCCCGACAGTCGCGTGCTGACTGTCGGTTTGCAGGTGTTCTCCACCGCAGATCAGGGGGTGGACTGGCCCGTCATCAGCGCCGCCGCACTGATGACCTCGGCCCCGCTATTGCTCGCCTTCTTGCTGTTTCAACGGCACTTTGTGCAGAGCTTCATGCGCGCAGGCATTCGATAGTTTTGAAACATATCGGCACATATCGACTAGCCCCAAAAAGTGTCATTTTGGTGACATCAAAAAAATGTCGCCAAACTGCGACTGCCGAGCAAAATAACAATTTTGTCATTATCGGAACAAAATCTGTTTCTATATTTCATTTCAGCCTCTCCAGGGCGATTGTGAACGAACCTGTTTCGTCAGCAATATTTAGAGGGGTGAGACGCAAATCTCACCCCAATTTTTTCCTACAGGAGAACCGAATGAAAAAGACACTCATGGCCGCGGCACTCGCCGGCCTGTTTTCCGGCACCGCATTTGCAGCCGACAGCGTGACTCTCTATGGCACGATGGACTTGGGTATTGCGCATTATGACAATGGCGGTTCGTCGACCGTCACCAATATGTCGCAAGGCGGCGTGAGCAACTCGCGCATTGGACTGAAAGGCAAAGAAGATCTGGGCGGCGGATTGAACGCCATTTTCCAGCTTGAAACCGGCATTTGCGCACAAGGTGGCCCGCTGACCAGCGGCGGCTACTGCTCCGGCGGCGGCTTCTTCCAGCGCCAGTCGTGGGTTGGACTGCAAGGTGGTTTCGGTACCCTGCGCCTGGGCCGTTACTACACCTATTCCGACCTCGACCTGTATGACTTCGACCCGTTCACCGACAACACGGTGGCGGGGGTGGGCAACCTGCCGGAAAAGTGGATTCCGGTGCGCTTCAGCCAGTCGATCACCTATGACAGCCCCTCGTTCAGCGGGTTCGACATCGGCGCGCAACTGGCTTTCGGTGACGGCTCCGGCCTGACCTCCAGCACCGCTTCGAAGACCATCGGCGGCTATGGCCTGCGTGCCCGCTACCTGAGCGGCCCGGTGCGCGTCAGTCTGGAAACCACGCGCGTCAATGACATCAATGGCAATGCCACGGTCAAGGATATGCGTGTTTCTGGCGCATATAACTTCGGCATCCTGTCACTGAGCGCGCTTTACGGCCAGAATAGCCCGGACAGCGCCGTCATCACCCCGACGGCGTCTGGAAAAATATTCAAAACTAAGTATTTCATGGTGGGTGCGTCGGTTCCCGTCGGCCCGGGCAACATTCTGGCATCTTATACCCAGATCAAGAACGATACGGTGGCCAACGCGGGCGCAAAACAGATCGGCCTTGGTTATTGGTATAACCTGTCGAAGCGCACCATGCTGTATGCCAATTATTCGCGCATCAGCAACGACGCCAATGCGCTGTATACGGTTGGTATCGGCAATGATGCCCCAATGGGCCCGAACGGATCGACATCTTCCGGCCTGATGTTTGGCATGAAGCACACCTTTTAATTCATTCCTTTTGAATCAGACTTGATAATCCTGGCGGCAACCCCGCCAGGATTATCTATTGGAGAGAAAAATGAATAAAAACCAGTTTCTCGCCGGTGTGACTGTCACATTGGCCTGCGGCCTGAGCAGCGTCGGCATCACCAGCGCGCACGCTGCCGAGCGCATCAAAATTCAGTTCTGGAACGCCATGAGCGGCGAACTGGGCAAGACGGTGCAGCATGTGGTCGACGAATTCAACGCCTCGCAAACGCAGTACGAGGTAGTCTCGGTCAACAAGGGCAGCTATCCCGACACCATGATGTCGGCAGTTGCCGCTTTCCGCGCCAAAAATCCGCCCGACATCGTGCAAGTGTTCGATGTGGGCACGGCCACCATGATGGCGGCCAAGGGTGCCTATGTGCCGGTTTATGAGCTGATGACCAAAGAGGGCATTCCCTTCTCCACCAGCCAGTTCATCGGCGGCGCGGCGAGCTACTACTCCAATGCCCAGGGCAAGCTGGTGTCCATGCCGTTCAATTCGTCCACGCCAGTGCTTTACTACAACAAGGATTTGCTGTCCAAGGCCGGCGTGCAGCCGCCCAAGACCTGGCAGGAAATGGGCGAAGTCGGCCAGAAACTCAAGGCCTCGGGCGTGAAGTGCGGCTTCACCACCGGCTGGCCGGACTGGGTGCAGTTCGAGCAGTTCTCGCTCTGGAACGGCATTCCTTACGCCACGCAGGACAACGGCTTCAAGTCGTACAAGAACGTCAAGCTGCTGGTCAACGGCAAGCCCTATGTCCAGCATGTCGCCGATCTGGTGCAGTGGTCGAAGGACGGCATTTTCAAATATGCCGGCGCCGCCAGCACCAACGCCACACCGCTGTTCAACAGTGGCGAATGCGCTATGTACATGGACAGCTCGGCGTCTTTCGCTGCGGTCAACGCCGGGGCCAAGTTCCCGTTCGGCATCGCCCCGATGCCTTACGACGGCAACCTGAAAACCGCGCCGCAGAACACCGCCGTGGGCGGCGCCTCACTGTGGGTGATGAAGGGCGTTGCGGCTGATCATTACCCTGGCATCGCCAAGTTTCTCGATTTCCTCGGCTCGGCCAAGACACAGTCGTACTGGGCGAAGAAGACGGGCTATGTGCCGGTGACCAATGCGGGCTTGGGTCTGCTCAAGGCCGAGGGCTATTACGAGAAGAACCCTGGGGCGATGGTCGCCATTCAGGAACTGACCAACAAGCCGCCCAAGCCATTCACCATGGGCATCCGCCTGGGCTATATGCCGCAGATCCGCGACAACATCCGCGCCGAACTGGAAGACGCGCTCGCCGGCAAGAAAACCCCGCAGCAAGCCATGGACGCCGTGGTGAGCAAGGGGGACAAGCTGCTGGCGCAATTCGGCCAGACCTCGGGTCAGTAAAACGTGACTGCATCACGCACAGGCGCGGCTTCGGGCGTGCACAAGCGCCAGAAGCAGCGCCGGACCGTGGATGCGGCGCCGTTTCCGCACCGCGTCCTACCTTATTTTTTGATCGCACCACAACTCGCGGTGACGGTGCTCTTTTTCGTCTGGCCCGCGCTGCAGGCGCTTTCGGGCGCGTTTTACCAAACCGATCCGTTCGGTCTGAGTCAGCAGTTCGTTGGCTTGAGCAATTTCATCGTGCTGTTCGAAGAGCACAGCTACCTGCGCGCCTTCCGGGTGACCGCGATCTACGCCATAACGGCCACCGTGCTGGCGATGGGATTGGGGCTGCTTCTCGCGGTGTTGACCGATAGCCTGACGCGGGCACGCGGCGTATACCGCACGCTGTTCATCTGGCCTTATGCGGTCGCTCCCGCCATCACCGGGGCGCTTTGGGTATTCATGTTTTCGCCGCAGGTGGGCGCGGGCGCGCAAGTGCTGAAGGCTCTCGGGGTGAACTGGAACTACGTCCTCGATGCCGATCAGGCCTTGCTGCTGGTGATTGCCATGACGGCCTGGCAGCAGATCGCTTACAACTTTCTGTTTTTCACCGCCGGCCTGCAGGCCATTCCCGCCTCGCTGCTCGAAGCGGCTGCGCTCGATGGCGCCGGACCGGTGCGCCGCTTCTGGACCATCGTGTTTCCGCTGCTGGCGCCCACCATCTTTTTTCTGTTGGTGATGAACAGCGTGTTCATTCTGTTCGATACCTTCGGGCTGATCAACATCGTGACCAAAGGCGGGCCGGGCGAGTCCACGCAAACCCTGGTTTACAAGCTTTATCAAGACGGCTTCCAGAATCTCAACCTCGGCTCCGCGGCCGCGCAGTCGGTGGTGCTGCTGCTGCTGGTCGCTGTACTGACCATCATGCAGTTTCGTTACATCGGCAGAAAGGTGCATTACCAATGAAGGGAGGTCTGCTGCAGTCGGCAGGACTGCGCCATGCCGTGCTCATCGCCATGGCGGTGATGGTCGCGCTGCCGCTGTATCTGGCGGTGGTCGCCGCCAGCCACACCCCGCAAGCGCTGCTCGGGCACTTTCCGCTGCTGCCCGGCGACATGTTGTTCAACAACCTCGGCGAGGTACTAACCAAGGGCCTGCCCGGCACCATTCCCGTCTGGCGCATGTTGCTCAACAGCTTCATCATGGCGCTGGGCATCACCGTGGGCAAGCTGTTCATCTCCATTCTTTCGGCTTATGCGGTGGTTTACTTCCGCTTTCCGCTGCGTATGGCGGCGTTCTGGCTGATTTTCTTCACCCTGATGATGCCCATCGAGGTGCGCTTTTTCCCCACCTATCAGATCTCGGCGAATTTGCACCTGCTCAACAGCTACAGCGGCCTGATCTTCCCGCTCATCGCCTCGGCCACAGCCACCTTTCTGTTCCGCCAGTTTTTCATGACTCTGCCGAGCAGCCTGGCCGACGCCGCACGCATCGACGGCGCCGGGCCGATCCGCTTCTTTCTCGACATGGTGCTGCCACTGTCGCGCACCAATATCGCCGCGCTGTTCGTGCTGGTCTTCGTCTATGGCTGGAACCAGTATCTCTGGCCGCTGCTCACCACCACAGACGCCAGCTACACGACGGTGGTCATGGGCATGCAGGGCATGATCAATGCGGGGGCCGCGTTCGCGCTGCCGCGCTGGGATCTGATCATGTCCACGGCCTTGCTCGCCCTGCTGCCGCCCGTGATCGTGGTGCTGCTGATGCAGCGCTGGTTCATCAAGGGTCTGACCGATTCCGACAAATAAGCACCATGGCCACCCTCGTTCTCAAGCACGTCACCAAACGCTTCGGTGACACCACCGCCCTGCAGCCCTCTTCTCTTGATGTGCGCGACGGCGAATTCGTCGTGCTGGTCGGCCCTTCGGGCTGCGGCAAGACCACGCTACTGCGCATGATTGCGGGGCTTGAAACCCCCAGCGATGGCGACATTCTGATCGGCGACAGACGCGTCAACGATCTCGAACCCAGCGCGCGCGACATCGCCATGGTGTTCCAGAATTACGCGCTTTATCCGCACATGAAGGTGCGCGACAACCTGACCTACGGCCTGCGCCTGCGCGGCGCCAGCAAGGAAGAAACCGAGCGCCGCGTGAAATGGGCTGCCGATCTGCTGGGCCTGAGCGAACTGCTCGACCGCAAACCCTCGGCGCTCTCCGGCGGGCAGCGCCAGCGCGTCGCCATGGGCCGGGCCATTGTGCGCGAGCCGCAACTGTTTTTATTCGACGAGCCCCTGTCCAACCTCGATGCCCGCTTGCGCAATCACATGCGCGTAGAAATCAAGCAACTGCACCAGCGCCTGAAAACCACCACGGTGTTTGTCACGCATGATCAAGTCGAAGCGATGACGCTGGCGCAGCGCGTGGTGGTGATGAATCAGGGCCGCATCGAGCAAGTGGGCACGCCGGGCGAGGTGTATGCGCGGCCGTCGAGCGTGTTTGTTGCCGGGTTTCTCGGCGCGCCGGGCATGAACCTGTTCGACACCGAACTCGGCGCCGACAACAAGACGCTGCACATCGCCCAAGCCACGCCGCTGCACTTGAGCTCGGCACTGAACGTGCAGCAACGCGAGCTGGTCGTGGGCATCCGCCC
>CALBRU010000282.1 GCA_937927695.1 uncultured Thiomonas sp.
AACGAGCCGCAACTGCTGTTCAGCCCCTATCTGCCCGCCCTGCCGCGAGACTGGCCGGGCGTGGATACCGAGATCTTCGACCGCATCCGGGCCCGCGACATCCTGCTGCACCATCCCTACGATGCCTTCGCTCCCGTGGTCGATCTGGTGAAGACGGCCGCGCGCGATCCGTTCGTGGTCGCCATCAAGCAGACCATCTACCGCACCGGCGGCAATTCCGAGCTGATGGACGCGCTCATCGAAGCGGCGCGCAACGGCAAGGAAGTCACCGTGGTGCTCGAACTGATGGCGCGGCTGGACGAAGAAACCAATATCAACTGGTCGTCGCGGCTGGAAGCGGCGGGCGCGCATGTGGTCTTTGGCGTGGTCGGCTTCAAGTGCCATGCCAAGATGCTGCTCATCGTCCGCCGCGAAGCCATTGAGGGCACTGGTCGCAAGGTGCTGCGCATGTACGCGCATCTGGGCACTGGCAACTATCACGCCCGCACCGCGCGGCTTTACACCGACTTCGGCCTGATGACCGCCAACCCGGAAATCTGCGAAGACGCGCGCCGCGTGTTTCTGCAAATCACCGGCTCCAGCCAGGCGCAGGAACTCAGGCGGCTGTGGCAGGCCCCGTTCACTCTGCACGCCAATGTGCTGGCCGCCATCGCACGAGAGGCCGACCACGCGCGCAGCGGCAAGCCCGCGCGCGTCTGGGCACGAATCAACGCACTGCTCGAACCCACGGTGATCGAGGCGCTTTATGCCGCGTCACAGGCTGGCGTGGAAATTCGACTGCTGGTGCGCGGCGCCTGCATGCTGCGCCCTGGCGTGGAAGGTTTGTCCGACAACATTCGGGTGCGTTCGACCATCGGCCGCTTTCTCGAACATTCACGGGTGTTCTACTTCCACAACGGCGGCGAAGCCGAGGTCTATATCTCCTCAGCCGACTGGATGGAGCGCAATCTGCTTCGCCGGGTCGAAATCGCCGTGCCCCTGCTCGACAACAAGATCAAGGCGCAGGTCATCCGCGAGGGGCTGCGCATGCAGTGGCAACACCCGGGCAACGCCTGGGAGATGGACAGCGAGGGCAATTACCACCGCCCGCGCGGCTCACGCAGCCGCCTGAGTTGCCATCAGGTGCTGATGCACTCGCGGATGGAACGCAAAAACTAGACTGCGTTTCAAGCGGCCTTGAGCGCGCCGTCTTGAGGTGACACTTCCGCGGCACGTCCTGCAGAGGGTGTGCCTGCGGGGGCCAGCCGGGCAGCCGGGAAACGCACCACAAACCGGCTGCCCTTGCCTGGGGTGCTGTGCACCAGCAGTTCGGCCTGATGCCGCACCAGCACATGCTTGGCAATCGCCAGCCCCAGCCCGGTACCGCCAGACTCGCGCGAACGTCCACGATCGACACGGTAGAAGCGCTCGGTCAGCCTCGGAATGTGCTCCGCGGCAATGCCGATGCCGGTGTCGCTCACGCTGAATTCTGCGTAGCTGGGCTGGCCGTCTATCAAAACGGCGTCCCATGCCAGGCTGATGGCGCCGCCGTCCGGGGTGTAACGCACCGCATTGCTGACCAGATTGGAGAGCGCCGAATGCAGCTCTTGCGGGCTGCCGCGCACCCACAGATCGGTGCGCGCTTCCATCTTGATCTGATGCCTTCCGCCGGAAAGCGCCAGCGCCTCGTTCTGGTACTGCGTCATCATCGACGGCATGTCGATGACCATTTCGGTGGGAGGATAGGGATCGCCCTCCAGCCGCGCCAGCGCAAGCAGATCGTCCACCAGATGTCGCATGCGGTCGGACTGGGTCTGCATCATGTCGAGCACGCGCAGGCGCTGGGTTTCGTCGAGCGGCATGTCGCGCATGGTTTCGACGAACCCGCCCAGCACGGTCAGCGGAGTTTTGATCTCATGCGACACATTGGCCACGAAATCGCGACGCATCGACTCGGTGCGCTCAAGCTGCGTGATGTCTTGCGACAGCAGCAGTTTCTGCTGATCGCCGTAGGGGAAGACCTGCACGCTCAGCGTGAACTGCGACCGAGAACCTGCGCGGTGCATTTGCAAGGGCTCGTGAAAGTGCGCCGCCTGCAGATAAGCGACAAACTCGGGGGTGCGAATCAGGTGCACCGCATGTTGTCGCAGATCGCGCTGTGCGTCCAGACCGAAGTGCTGCGCCGCTGTGGCGTTGCACCAGTCGATCTGGTTGTTTTCATCGAGCAGAATCACCCCGTTGGGCGAGACCTGCAGCGCCTCGATAAAGCGGTGCAGCTTGGACTCCTCGTAGCCCAGACGCCCCGTCCACAGCCGTAATTGACGCGATGCCCGGTAAAACACTTCGGCCCAGGCGCCAGAGCCATTCGGCACCGGTGTCGCTTCGGGCGCCTTGAGCCAGCGGATCAAGCGCGACAGCGCGATTGAATCACGCGCCACCGCGCCGATGAGCACCAGCAGCGCCGCCACCATGGCGCCAGAGCGCCCATCGATCAAAGCCCCAACCCCTGCGGCCAACAAAACCAGCAGCAGGATAAGGGAGATGCGCCAGGCGACAGAGATCATGAGGAAATGAGCGAAAGGCTGCGCTCAGGTGTCGTACTTGTATCGAATCACACTGTAAAGAGCCCGATTTGGCCGGGCGGGATCAAGCGGCGACCGATCGGGCAACCTGAGTGGAGAACCTGAGTGGGGCTATCTCAGGCAGCCGAGACCTGCGGCGAGCGCGACTGTGCGGTAAAGCGATAGCCCGCCCCGCGCACCGTTTCCACCATCTCGGCGCATTGCACCGGAGACAGCGCTTCGCGCAGGCGCTTGATGTGCACGTCCACCGTGCGTTCTTCGATGAACACATGGTCACCCCACACCTTGTCGAGCAGCGCGCCGCGGCTGTGCACTCGTTCGGGATGCGCCATGAGGTAATGCAATAACTTGAACTCGGTGGGCCCCAACCGGATTTCCAGAGGCTCGCTTCCCGGCTTCTTGAACAAGGCGCGACGGCTGGACGGATCGACCGACAGCCCGCCGATCTGTACCTGCTCGGCAGTGAGCTGCGGCGCACGGCGGCGCAGCACCGCGCGAATGCGGGCCAGCAGCTCCTTGGGCGAGAACGGCTTGGTGATGTAGTCGTCCGCCCCGGCGTCGAGCCCCTGCACCTTGTCGCCCTCTTCGCTGCGGGCGGTGAGCAAAATGATGGGTATGGCCTTGGTGCGCGCATCGGTGCGCAAGGCCCGCGCCAGCGCCACCCCCGACATGCCTGGCAGCATCCAGTCGATCAACAGCACGTCGGGCAACACGTCGCGAATGACCCGCAGCGCTTCCTCGGCACTGCCGGCGCGAATGGGGCAATGCCCAGCATGCTGCAAATTCATCGCCAGTAATTCGGCGATGGCGGGCTCGTCCTCGACGATCAGAATATTGCTCGACAGACTCATGGCGGGGTGCTTTTTAGAACAGAACGCTGAATCAAAGTGCGGATCCAAGCGAGCCCGCCACTTCGCGGAAGGCTTCCTTGTTGTGCCGCACGTCGGTGCCGCGCACGATGTAGATCACTAACTCGGCGATGTTCTTGGCATGATCGCCAATGCGCTCGATAGCCTTGGCCACGAACATCAGATCGAGCATGGTGGAAATGGCGCGCGGATCCTCCATCACATAGGTAATGACCTTGCGGGTAAAGCCATCAAACTCCTCGTCGATGCGGAAGTCGGATTCGACGATGTCAACCGCCGCCTTCTCGTCAAGACGCGCAAAGGCATCAAGCGATTTGCGCATTTGCTCGATGGCGAGATCAGACGCGTGCTGCAGATCGCTGATGCCTATCGTCATGGGCGTACCCGATTCGACAATGTCGCGCGCCATGCGCGCGATACGGGCCGCCTCGTCACCGGCGCGTTCCAGATTGGCGATGGTCTTGGAGATGGCCATCAGCAAACGCAGATCGCGCGCCGTGGGCTGGCGCTTGGCGATGATTTGCGTGATGTCGGCGTCAATATCCACCTCCATCTGGTTCACCCGCTTCTCGACCTGAAGCACGGTGCGCGCGGCCACGACATCGAGGTGGCGCAGGGAATAGATGGCCTGCGCCAGTTGCGATTCAACCTGCCCGCCCATTTCAAGCACACGGGTGGATACAGCGTTGATTTCAGCGTCGAATTGTGTCGACAGATGGGGTTTGTCATCCATGGTGCGGGTCCCGGTAAACAAAATGTGATGCCAGACGCTGGGCAACGGCGAATGGCGTGAAGCTCATCAACAATCAGCAAAAGAATTCAACCGAATCAATCAACCGAAGCGACCGGTGATGTAGTCCTCGGTTTCCTGCTTCTTCGGCTTGAGGAAGATTTGATTGGTCTCGCCAAACTCGATGAGCTCGCCAAGATACATATACGCGGTGAAATCGGAAACCCGAGCGGCCTGCTGCATATTGTGGGTCACAATGGCCACCGTGTAGTCGCGCTTGAGTTCGATCACCAGTTCCTCCACCTTGGCCGTGGAGATGGGGTCGAGCGCAGAGGTCGGCTCGTCGAGCAGCAGCACTTCCGGCTTGATCGCCACACCGCGCGCGATGCACAGACGCTGCTGCTGACCGCCGGAAAGGCTCATGCCGCTTTGCTGCAGCTTGTCCTTCACTTCGCCCCACAGCGCAGTCTTGGTCAGCGCCCACTCCACCCGGTCATCGAGTTCCGACTTGGGCAGTTTTTCATACAGCTTGATGCCGAAGGCGATGTTGTCGTAGATCGACATCGGGAAAGGCGTGGGCTTCTGGAACACCATGCCGATCTTGGCGCGCACCAGCGACACATCTTCCTTGGAGGTGAGGATGTTCTGCCCGTCGAGCAAGATTTCGCCCTCGGCGCGCTGCTCGGGATACAACTCGAACATGCGGTTGAAAATGCGCAGCAGCGTGGACTTGCCGCAACCGGACGGGCCGATGAAGGCCGTCACCTTGTTCTTGGCGATTTCCATATTGACGTTCTTGATCGCCTTGTATTTCCCGTAATAGAAATCAAGATTTTTGACCGTCATGCAAGCCGGGGACTGAAGGGTTTCGGCGACAGCGCTCATGATGTGGCTCTCAATGTTTTTGACGAATCAGAATGCGTGCGGTCACGTTAATGACAAGCACACCGAAGGTGATGATCAACACGCCAGCCCAGGCCAGACTCTGCCAGTTGCTGTAAGGACTCATCGCATAGTTGTAGATGGTGACCGGCAGGTTGGCCATCGGCTGTGACAAACCGGCATTGAAGAACTGGTTGTTGAGCGCGGTGAACAGCAGCGGCGCGGTTTCGCCCGTGATGCGTGCCACGGCCAGCATGATGCCGGTCAGCACCCCGGCGCGCGCCGCACGCAGAATGACGGCGGAAATCACCTTCCACTTCGGCGTGCCCAAGGCATAAGCGGCCTCGCGCAGCGAACCCGGCACGAGGCGCAGCATGTCCTCGGTCGTGCGCACCACCACGGGCACCACCAGCAGTGCCAGAGCGATCGACCCCGCCCAACCCGAAAATGTCTTGGTGTTGGCCACGATCAGGGCATAGACGAACAGACCAATGATGATGGACGGCGCCGCCAGCAGAATGTCGTTGATGAAACGCGTCACCTTGGCCAGCCAGCCGTTGGCGCCGTATTCCGACAGGTACACCCCCGCCATGATGCCCAGCGGCGTACCCAGCAGGGTGCCGACAAGCGTCATCGCCAACGAGCCATAGATGGCGTTGAGCAAACCGCCGTCGGTCATAGGCGGCGGGGTCATCTCGGTGAAGGTCGCCAGACTCAGACCGCCGATGCCGAGTTGCAGCACCGAGTACAGGATCCAGAGCAGCCAGATCATGCCGAACGCCATCGCTGCCAGCGAAAGCGTAAGCACCACGATATTGGTCATCTTGCGACGACCGAAAAAACGCTGGCGAAAGTCGCTTCTGGGGGTTTGAGGCAAAGTAGTGGCGCTCATGTCCGGGTTCCTTCGCCCTTGGCAAGTTGAGCCAGCAGCAGCTTGGACAGCGCCAGCACGACAAAAGTGATGAAGAACAGCACCAGCCCCAAATAAAACAGGGCAGACTGATGCAGCGGCCCCGCCTCGGCAAACTCATTGGCCAGCACCGAGGTGATGGTGTTGGCTGGGGCGAACAGTGACGAGCTGAACGCGCTGGTATTGCCCACGATGAAGGTCACCGCCATGGTCTCGCCCAGGGCGCGCCCCAGACCGAGCATGATGCCGCCGATCACACCGGCTTTGGTGTAGGGCAGCACCACGTTGCGCACGACTTCCCAGGTGGTGCAGCCGATGCCGTAGGCCGATTCCTTGAGCATGGGCGGCGTGATTTCGAATACATCCTTCATCACCGAGGCAATGAAGGGAATGATCATGATGGCCAGAATGATGCCCGCCGACAGCAGACCGATACCGACCGGCGCCCCCTGAAACAGGAAACCGACGCCGGGCACGCCACCCAACAGATTCTGCAGAGGCGCCTGCACATAGTTGGCCAACAAAGGCGCAAACACCAACAACCCCCACATACCGTAAACGATGGAGGGTATGGCCGCCAGCAACTCAATAGCCGTAGCCAGAGGCCGACGCAGCCAGATGGGAGACAGTTCTGTGAGGAACAGGGCGATGCCGAAACTCACGGGCACCGCGATCAGCAGGGCAATGAGCGAGGTGATCAGCGTGCCGTAAATCATGGAGAACCCGCCGTACTGCTCGTCCGTCGGGTTCCAGGTAGAACTAGTGAAAAAACCGAAACCAGTCGCCTTGATGGCCGGCCATGCGCCGATGAACAGCGACACGATGATGCCCGCCAGGGTCGCCAGGGTGATGATGGCAGCAGCGCGCGCCATACCGGAAAACAGCACATCACCCATCGGGCTGTGCGTGCGCTTCTGGCCTGCGCCGGGCTCGCCGAGAGCTACTTTGGAGCTTGCGTTCATTGGGGTTGCGGGATAGCCTGCGGCCATGACTGTAAATCCTTCGATCAAACCGGCCCGGGCAGAACACTCCGCCCGGGCCTGTGACATCCCGCGGCGATCACCGCGAGGGATTTGCTGCTCGCCGAATTACTTCCAGACCGGCTGGCCGCTAGCGGACTTCACATTCGTCCACTCTTTGTAGATGGCAGTCTTCACCAGCTCAGGCATGGGGATGTAGTCGAGCGCCTCGGCGTATTTATCGCCGTCCTTGTAGGCCCACTGGAAGAACTTGAACACGTCGGTAGTTTTCTCCGGCTTGTCAGCGGTCTTGTGCACCAGGATGTAGGTGGCGTTGGTGATCGGCCAGGAGGCGTCGCCCGGCTGGTCAGTCAGCACTTGGTAAAACGTCTTGGACCAGTCAGCACCAGCCGCCGCGGCCTTGAAGGCGTCGATCGAGGGCTTGACAACCTTACCCGCCTTGTTGATCAGATCCACCACGACGAGTTTGGGATTCTGCTTGGCGTAGGCGTACTCCACATACCCGACGGAATTGGGCAGTTGGCTCACAAAGCCCGCCACGCCCGGATTGCCCTTGCCGCCCGTGCCGACCGGCCAGTTGACCGTGGTGCCGAATTTGTACTTCTCAGCCCACTCGGTGTTGGTCTTGGACAGGTAGTTGGAGAAAATGAAGGTGGTGCCGGAAGCATCGGCGCGGCGCACGACAGCGATCTGCGCGTCAGGCAACTTCACGCCGGGATTGAGCTTGGCGATGGCCGGATCGTTCCACTTGGTGATCTTGCCCATGTAGATGTCGGCCAGCAGCGCGCCGCTGAGCTTCATCTCGTTGGACTTCAGGCCAGCAATGTTGACCACGGGCACCACGCCGCCCATCACGGTCGGGAACTGAATCAGACCACCCTTGGCCAGTTCTTCATCGGTCAGCGGCATGTCGGATGCGCCGAAGTCAACGGTCTTGGCATTGATCTGCTTGATGCCAGCGCCCGAACCCACGCCTTGGTAGTTCACCTTGCCCATGCCGGCCTTGTTGAATTCGTAAGCCCATTTTTCATAGACGGGTTGGGGAAACGTGGCGCCTGCGCCCGAAATTTCCAGCGCGTTGGCACTGTAGGTGGCAGCCAGAAGGGCCGAAGCCAGCAGGCTTTTGACGATGATTTTCATTGAGTTAGCTCCCTGAGGTGAGGCAAAAAGTAATGCAGAAGTGATTAAAGCAACGCGCCTTTGAGACGGTTGCTGTCACTTTAGGACACGAATATGACATTTTCGTGTCGGTCACGCAGGTGGGCAGATCGGCCCCAAGCCGCGGGATCAGACGGGCCGCTTTGACGTCAGGAACGCCCTTGCCACCAGATTGATGGCCAACACCATCGTCACCACCAGGAACGCCGCGGCATACGCCAGCGCATGCGCCGAAGCGAAAGGCTGATTGATGAAACTCCAGATAACATAGGTGAGGTAGCCGATCGGCTCCTGCGTCAGATGGCCGTTCCACAGATAGTTGGACCATCCTGCGGTGTAGATCAGTGGTGCGGTTTCACCCACAGAGATGGCCAGGGCAAACAGCACTCCGGTGATCACCCCCGAACGCGCGGCGGGCAGCAACACGCGCAGCACGACCTGATGCTCCTTGCAGCCCAAGGCATAAGCGGCTTCGCGCAGGCTGGTGGGATTCTGCCGCATGGCCAGTTCGGTGAACCGTGCGATATAGGGCATGATCATGATGGCCAAAGTGATGGCGCCCGCCAGTGCCGAGAACTGCCAGCCCAGTCCGACCACCAACGTGACGTAGGCGAAATAACCCAGCACGATGGACGGCACGCCCGTGAGCACGTCGGCCAGAAATCGCACGATGTACGCCCAGCGCCCGTTACCGTATTCGCTCAAATAGATTCCAGACAGCACACCGATGGGAGCAGCAAACAACAATGCACCCCCGCTGAGCACCAAGGTACCCTCGATGGCATTGAGCAGACCGCCACTGATGCCGTTGGTCACCTGCGTGAACAGCGCAGGCGAAAGCGCCGCCCCGCCTTTGACCAAGGTCATCCACAGAATGTTGAACAGTGGCACGACCACGATGGCGAACGCCGCCACGCAGAGCGCAGCAAAGAACACGTTGAACAAACTGCGCCGACGTTGCAGTCGACGGGCACGTTCAAACACGATGGATGTGGATCCGGCTGGTGAGGAGGCGAGCGATGACATTGACGATGACCGCGATGATGAGCAGCACCAGGGCAATTTCCGCCAGCGAGCGCACGGCCATGCCGCTGGGATCTTGCAAAGCACTGTCGAGTTGAGAAGCGATAAAAGCCGCCATGCTGGTGATGGGGCTGTAAATCGTGTCGGGCAGATAGTTCAAGGCACCGCCGCTGACCATGAGCACCGCCATGGTTTCGCCCAGAGCACGGCCGAGCGCCAGAATGACCGCACCGATCAGGGGCACGCGCACGGCGGGCAACAGAATTTTGAGCAGCACCTCTGCCCGGGTGGCGCCCAGGCCGAAGCTCGCCTCGCGCAGCTCATTGGGCACACGCTTGAGCGCCTCTACCAGCGTGCTGGTGATCACAGGCAGTACCATGATGGCCAACACCAGCCCTGCGGTCAGCAACCCATAGCCACTGGTCGCTGCGCCAGAGAAAAAGGGAATGAAACCCAGCACTCTCTCCAGAAACGGCGCAATGTGCGTGAGCACCAGAGGGGCCAGAATTTCCAAACCCCACAAGCCATAGACCACACTGGGCACCATGGCCAACAGCTCCACGACCTGAGCGAAGGCGCCGCGCAATTTCTGCGGCGCATAGTCATTCAGAAACAGGGCGACGCCAATGCCCACGGGCACGGCCAGAATCAAGGCAATGGCCGAACTTGCCAGTGTGCCCACGATAAACACCCAGATGCCATAGGTGGCCCCGACGGCCACCTCGTAGCCGTCGCGTTTGACGGGATTGGAATACAGATTGCCCAGATTCCAGGTCTCGGTCGTCAGGAAATGCAGTCCGTTGAACTGGATCGCCGGCCAGGAGTAAGTGGTGAGAAATACCAATACCGCCAGCAGGGCCAGAGGAATCAGAGTTGAGACAGCAAGCAATCCGGGACGAAAGACGCGCATGGCAAGTCGATTCAAAACAGCACCAAAACAGACATCCGGCCTGCCCTGATCAGGCAGACCGGATGCCACACCACGCCAACCGCTTACTGAATCTTGGCGATCTGGGCCTTGCTCAGCTCTTGGATCCGAGTCGGCAACGCGATGAAGCGCACCTGATCCAGATACTTGGCCGCATTGCCGCCCTTGCTTTCAACCGCCCAGTCGAGAAACTCGCGGATGGCCTTGGCGGTTTCCGGATTGGCCTGCTTGGAATTGACGATGGCGTACTCGTAGTTGATGATGGGATAAGAATCCGCACCTTCAGAGAACACGAGGCTGATGCGCTCGTCCGCCGGGGTCTTGGCGATCAGACCCGATGCGGCTGCGCCGACGGTCTTGGCCGTGGGCAGCAGGAAATGGCCCGCCTTGTTCTTGATCATCGCTGTGCCCAGACCCGCCTTGGCAATTTCCTTGTGGAAACTCACGCCAATGTAAGCCACCGAGTACGGCGTCTTCTGGGAAGCCTCCACCATGCCGGGATTGCCGTTGGCGCCCACACCGCCCTGCACGGCAGGCCAGGAGATCGAGGTACCAAAGCCCACGCTGTCATTCCACTTGGGGGTGGAGAACGACAGGTACTGGCTGAAAATGAAAGTGTCGCCGCTGCCATCGGTGCGGTGAATCGGCACGATGGTGTGGTTGGGCAGCTTGACGCCGGGGTTGAGCGCCTTGATGGCCGGGTCATCCCAGTTCTTGATGCTGCCGTCGTAAATGCCGGCCAGTACGGGGCCGTCGAGCTTGAGGTGTTTGTTGTTCAGACCGGGAATGTTGTAGTTGATGGTCTGGGCCGAAATCGCCAGCGGGATGTTTAGGATGTTGGGGTTCTGCTTGATCTGTGCGTCGGCCATATAGGCGTCGGAAGCGCCGATCTGCGCCACGCCAGAGATCGCCTCTGCGATGCCGGTGCCGCTGCCGGTACCCTGGGTGGTGATCTTCACCTCTGAGTGCATTTTGGTGTAATCGGGCACCCAGATGTTGAACAGTGGGTACAGCAGCGTAGAGCCGGTTTCCAGCAGAGTGACCTGAGCGGCTTGCGCGGGCACGACGAAAAGGCCAGAAGCGAGGGTCAGACCAGCAACCGCCAGACCGGCTTTGAGCTGGGTACGGCGAGACAGATTCAAGGACATTGTTTTCTCCGAAGTGGCAATTCCCGCTCAAAAATCGCGGGGCTGGGCGTCATTTCAGACGTCCAATGTGACAACTTGGTGATGTGATGTGCCTTGTTACGACTCTCACAACTGGTTCATTGAAAATCAATACCTTAGCCCGGCCCTGAGGAGCCCGCACCCGCCATTTATTCAAGCAAGGCGGCTTTCAGTGCGGAGGCCACTCGCGCACCTTGTTCCTGCACAGGATGCTCGACCATGATGCGCAGCACCGGCTCCGTTCCGGAAGGGCGGATCAAAATCCGCCCGCTGCCATTGATCTGGTGTTCCGCCTCGGCGCGGGCCTGGGTAAAGCCGGCGTGGGTCTTCCAGTCG
>CALBRU010000283.1 GCA_937927695.1 uncultured Thiomonas sp.
CTCGACAGGCTGGGCATCGAGCGCCTGGCTGCGGTCATCGGCGGCAGCCTGGGCGGCATGCAGGCGCTCTCCTGGACGCTGCGCCATCCAGACCGCGTGGCCCACTGCGCGGCCATTGCCACCGCGCCCAGTCTTTCGGCGCAGAACATCGCTTTCAACGAGGTGGCGCGCCGCGCCATCATCACCGACCCCGACTTTCACGGCGGCGACTACTACGCGCACGGCGTCGTGCCTAAGCAGGGTCTGGCAGTGGCGCGCATGATCGGTCACATCACCTACCTCAGCGACGACGCTATGGCCGCCAAGTTCGGCCGTGCGCTGCGCAATGGCGCTCTGGGCTACGGCTTTGGTGTGGACTTCGAGATCGAGAGCTATCTGCGTTACCAGGGCGACAAGTTCAGCGGCTATTTCGACGCCAATTCCTATCTGCTCATCACCCGGGCGCTCGACTACTTCGACCCGGCGCGCGCCACCGGCGGCGATCTGGCGCAGGGGCTGGCGGCTGCCCGGGCGCGCTTTCTGCTGGTGAGCTTCACCACCGACTGGCGCTTTTCGCCGCAGCGCTCGCGCGAGATCGTGCAGGCGCTGGTGACCAACCGCCGCGCCGTGACCTATGCCGAAGTCGATGCCCCGCAGGGCCATGACGCCTTCCTCATGGATCACCCGCACTACCACGGCGTCGTGCGCGCCTGGTTCGACCGCATCGCGCAGGAGCTTTCCAAATGACCACTCCCCTGAGCGTGATTGCCGACCTGGTGCCGCATGGCAGCCGCGTACTCGATCTGGGCTGCGGCGATGGCCGCATGCTGGCGCATCTGCGCGACACCCGCGGCTGCACCGGGCTGGGCGTGGAAATCAGCCCTGAAAAATTGATCGCCGCCGCCGAAAAAGGCGTGGACGTGCTGCAGTTCGACTTGGAGCAGGGCCTGTCGATGTTCGGCGATGGCAGCTTCGACGTGGTGCTGCAGATCGACACCCTGCCCAATATTCGCCACACCGAAAACGCGCTGCGCGAAACCGCGCGCGTGGGTCGGCTGGGCATCCTCAGCTTCGCCAATTTCGCCCACTGGAGCATCCGCCTGCAAATCCTCACGGGCCGCCTGCCGGTGACGCCCGAACTGCCCTACGAGTGGTACAACACGCCGAACCTGCGCGTGGCGACCTATGCCGACTTCGAGCGCCTGGCGGCACACTGCGGTCTGCGCGTGATCGACGCCTTCGGCATCCGCAACGGCCGCCGCATCACCTTCGCTCCAGGGCTGCTGGCAACGGAAGCGGTGTTCTGCGTGCAGGGCGCGTAGCAGGCTGACGAGGCTTGCGCCCGCCAGACGCTGACCAGTTCTACGCCCTCTTGTAACTCGGCAGTTCGATCACATAAGTGTCAACCGCCGCATCCGGGTTGAGCACCGGGTTGCTCGGGTCGCCGTTCCCCCAATCGCTCTGGAACAACACGCGCGTGCCGCTAGTGCTGAGCGTCACATTGGTTTGGGCCCAGTAGTTGCTCTGCGGGGCGTTGCTGTAATTCCCGGTGCTGCGATGGTGAGCAAAGCGGTACGTCAGCCCGGAGGTCAGGCTGGTGAGCATGATCTCCTGATCCAGCAGGGTGGTCGGATTGGCGGTCGGGCCGCTGTTGTCAGTGCCATAAATGTCGCCCGTCATGCCCGTCGCAATCCACATCGGGTTTTGCCAAGCCGTCGAGCCGGTCAGGCTGCCCGTTACGGGATAACCAAACACCGGTGAACTGGACTCTCCCACTAAATTCTGGATGGCCCCCGTATTCAGGTCAGCGACGATGACATTGCCATTGCCCCCCGTGGCTCGGTTGAACTGCGAGCCGACCAGCATGTCGTGGCCTGCGGCATTCATGGCCGTATCGCAATGTTCATACGCATCGAAATTGACGGTTCGAACGTATTTGCCGTTGATGTCGAGAATGAACACACGCCCGGCCTGGCTATTCTGCGAGGCCGGATCGGGCGCAACCCACCCCTGCCCCGAGAGCAGGGGAAAGGGCGTCGTGCCGCGAGCTTGTCCTTGCGCTACATACTGGGTGTCGTAGAACACCATTTGCTGGGTCGTTTGGTTGAAACCGAACACATTCAACGCAAGTTGGCCATTGATATTCGGGATGCCACCCGCACCCAGTCCCCAAATGCGCTCGCCTTTTGCGTTGATGCCTAACGCGAACGGGTAACCGCAGCGCACCGGGCCGGTGCGTGGCCAGCCCGCTGGCAGATTATCCAGAAAGCTGTATTCCACCGTCTTGACACCCGTCTCTACGTTGATCGCGGTGAGATCGGCGTGCATGGTGCTGCCGACTGAATGGTTATCGATGTAATAGAGAGTGGTCGGATCCTGGTGATCCCAATAAAACTGCTCAACATCTCCGGGATTGATGTCTATAAATTTGATAAACGCATAGGTAGTGCCGTTATACATGGCCCAACCTTGCTGGCCTCCTGACTGCATGGTCGAACCCGGCACATACAGAATGAAGCGCGTCTCATCGCTGTTCCAGGCCATGGCCGTAGGATAGGCCGGCGCGGCGCAGAGATTTTTAAAATCAGAAACGCAATCAGTGATTCGCGTAATCCGTGTGCCGAAATCCGGATCCAGCACCGTCTTCCCCTTTGCTGGCTTGGCCAGCTTGCTGTAGGGCATACGCTTCAGGCCGTAATTCTGAAGCCCGGCCGACAAATCAACCCCGGCCACAACAGGCACAGGATTCAAATCCGTAGGAGAGCTTCCTCCAGCTACTTCAGCAACTGGGGCTGCTGGAGTACCGCCCCCCCCCCGCCGCAAGCAGACAAAGCGCCAACAGCAGGAAGGGAAAGTAAAGTTTTCTGTATGAATCGACGACGGGAAGGCAACATTTTCAATCTCCCAGAAAAACGAATACGGATCAAAACCCTCGCGGCAGCCACACTTAAACACTCCGATCAGGGAGCATTGTCAGGGCGCTCAGATGCACCAGAACCGCGCAGGATGGCAGGTCGGGTCAAACGCAAGCCAAGAAGAAAATCTTTGGCTGGCGCTTCCCAGTAGTGATAAATGGCTAGAGAAATCAGAATCAGAACTCCCACTAACGTCGGGACAAGGAGCGCGCTGAGCAGCGGAGATTCCGAACCGAATTCATTGCGTGCAATATCGAGAATAGCGACCCCGATGTATTGGTGCAGCAAATATAGGCTATAACTGGCTACCCCAATCGCCGCGAGCGGCGGGTAACCCAGCCAAGCCACCCAAGCGGGGCGTTTCATCATCGCCAAAAAAACAAAAAAACTAAATGCAAAAGCAAGATAAGGTGCGATGGTTCCGACATGCGTCCCCAGCCTGAGCACCGCAATAGCGACGACCGACTCGATTAGTAATATCCAGGCCAGTCGGCTACTGGCATCTGCATAAAGCGCATAAAACCCAATGCCAGCCACAAACCAAGGCAAGGCACCAATAACAAAAATAAAATCGATTGCCCAGAGATGATGGAAGCCTAGCGCCCGGGCCAGCACATAAAATATCACCAAGCTACCAAACGCCAGCGCCACAGATTTAAAGAACAACCGAGAACCTACCAAAAAATAAATGACACTGATCCAAAAATAAAATTTGACCTCAACAAACAGGGACCAATAGGCCCCATCAACCGCCTTGAATGGCACGCCAAAAATCTTACTCCAGATGATTGGATCAATGAATGTCAGGCCGGGAATAAAATCCCTGATCTGAGGAATAAAAATATTTTGTGGCAGTAAATGCAGAATGAAAAATGACAACACCGAACAAATCAACATGGTTGGAAATAGACGCGCAAACCGCTTCCAGAAAAAATGTCCTAGCGTGCGACACCTGAATAGGGTCATGCTGATCACAAATCCAGATATCACAAAAAAAATCTGCACCCCTAGATCGCCATACTCAAACAACCAGAAGTGCGCCCCAAAACCCCCGTAGGGGTAGAAATTATCTTGGGCGACAGGCGGCGTCCACCGGACAAAATAGTGATACCCCATCACCAACAGAATGGCTATGGCTCTTAATCCATCCAATACCTTGAGACGATGCCGTTCTTCCATTTGTGGCCATTTGAAAAGAGGTTGAGTGATTCGAGCGGCGCTGCAATATAAAAAAAGGCACGCCCGAGGCGTGCCGCATCATAGGTCTGCAGTGCATCGATGCCCACCCCGCACTGAGCGGGGTGGGGCCACTCTCGCTCCATCAATTGGGTTTGTAGGCGGGCAACTCGATGACGTAGGTATCCACCGGCGCATTCGGGTTGATCACTGGGTTCTTCGGATTGGCGTTGCCCCAGTCGCTCTGCACGAGTATGCGGGTGCCGCTCGGACTTGGGGTGACGTTGGTCTGCGCCCAATAGTTGTTCACCGGTGCATTGCTGTAATGACCTGTGCTGCGGTGATGCGCCACGCGGAACACGACACCCGTGTCCACATTGGCGACAGAGACTTCCTGGTCGATGTAGGTCTGAGGGTTTGCCACCGGGGCATTGTTGCTGCCGTTGTCTGCCGTGCTGCCGTAGGGCGAGCCGGTCACTCCCATCGCCACCCAGCCGGGTACCTTCCAGGCTCCCGAGCTGATGAGGGTACTGGTACGCGGATAGCCGTCCCCCTTGGACACCCCAATCACTGTGGACACGGCGCCGGTCGCCAGGTTCGCCACCATCAAATTGCCGCTACCCGACGGGCCGTCATATTGCGTGCCCACCAGCAGGTCTTCGCCCTTGGCGTTGACCGAACTGTCCAGGTGCTCGATGGCGTCAAACTTCACGGTGCGCACGATGTTGCCATTCAGGTCGAACACCACGGTGGTGTGGTTTGCCCAATCGGGCCAGGCCCAGCCCTTGCCGCTCTTGAGCGGGAACGGCGTGGTGCCGCGCGCCTGCGCCACGGGAATGCCGTTGTAGTGTGTGACTTTGCCGGTCTTGGCATTGAAGCCAAAGGCGTTGAGGCCGAGCTGGCCACTGACGTTCGGAATGCCGCCCGCGCCCAGCCCCCACAACTCCAGATCACCGCCTGAATAGAACGGATATCCGGCTCGCACTGGGCCGGTCGTCGGCCAACCCTGCGCTTTCACATCGGGCATGAAGTCGTGCAGCACGCTTTGCACGCCGGTTTCCACGTTGATCTCCATCATGCGCATGATGATCTCGCCACCGCTTTCGCGGTTGTCGATATAGACCAGTTTGGTCGGGTCGGAATGACTCCAGTAGAACTGCTCGATATCGGGAGGATTGATCGGCAGAAACTTGATGAAGGCGTAGGTCTTGCCGTCAAACATTGCCCAGCCCTGCTTGCCACCGCTCTGCGCGCCAGTCACGTACAAAACAAAACGCGATTCGTTGCAATTCCAACCCTGTGTGGTCGGGTAGGCGGGCATCGCCACATTCGCCTTGAAGTCAGCCAAGGCGTCCGTCACGCGGACGATATGGGTTCCCGGGAAATCGGGGTCCTCTACGCGAACTCCTTTGGCAGGCTTAGCCAAATAGGAAAAGGGACGAAGGTTCTTTCCATAGTCGACCAAACCGCTGGTCAGAGTGACACTGGGAGTGGCGCAGGTCGCTGACACCGGGGTGGGCGCCGGGGTGGGCGCCGGGGTGGGTTCCTGCGGTGCGTTATTCGCACTGCCGCCGGTGATCGTGGGCTGCGGACTGGCGATCGCTGCCGTGCCAGTCCCTGCAGTCACATTATTGGCAGCAGCAAGATCCGTCGTGCCACCGCCACCGCAGCCTGCAAGAGTCACCGAAGCCACCAGGGCAAGAGTTCCCGCTTTTAAAAAGAATGAATTCATGACTACTTCCTCACTATGACGCCAGCCGTGCACCCATTGCGACCACACGATCAAGCCCCTCTCAAGATGAGACTGCTTCGACTCATGACACTCGAAACCGCCCCGAAATACAACGCAAAACAAAGGCACTGTTTGTTACAAAAAGGGCGCACTAAAACCCTCGCCTCATGCCCTAAACACCATACCCCCCCTCAACGAAGCCTAGGCCTGCGACTCGGCAGACCCCAAAATATGCTCATTAGGGTGAGCGAATTGTCGAGTTTTCCCTAAGTCGAATCGATCAGCGCTCTCTGACTTGCGTATCGGAATTTGCTGGTTTTTTTGTCGGAATTTTCTGATAACCTTGGGCCGCCACCCCAAAACACGTTGAATTCTCTAGTCGTCGCCAGATTTCACTTCGTGAATGTAGCGATATCGCTCCATTTTTGAACCATCGCATGCCGACCTCATGTTGCCGCAGCGCCACACCCGAGAAACACCCGATCACTTGGCCGACTTGGCAGGCGATGCCGATCTGACGCACGGCGCAACGCTGGCGCCGGAGGGCTTCACGAACCTGCGTGCGCTTGTTGACCAGCTTCCGGGTTTTGTGTTCCGCTTGCGCCATGACGGCGGGCAACTGCAGTTCGACTTTGCCAGCGCCTGTTGCCTGCCGGTTTGCGGCGTTCAGGCCAATGATTTGCTGCACTCTGCACAGTACCTTCTGGACCAGATCGACCCCTTGGATCTCGCACCGTTTCATGCGGCGCTGCGGGCCAGCGTCGCCTCCGGTTTCTGGAACTGGGAAAGTCGGCTGCATACGCCGCACGGGCTCAAATGGGTGAATGTGCGGGCGCGCACGCGCAGCATCGACGCCCTCGCGGCCGAATCCACCGGCATCATGCTCAACGTCACGCAGAGTCATCTGCGCGAATCGCAGTTGCTCAATCTCTCCAGCGACCTGCGGGAGATCGCCTCGCATCTGGAGTCGGTGCGCGAAGCAGAGCGCGCCCGCATGGCGCGCGACCTGCATGACGATCTGGGTCAGGTGCTCACGGCCTTGCAGATGGATGTGGCGCTGCTGCGCAAGCAGTTTGGCGCCGCGCAGGCGCCGGAGTTGTTTGGCAACGTCGACAAGCTCATTCACGCCGCGGCAGAGGCGGGTCGGCGGGTTGCGTCCGAATTGCGCCCCAGCGTGCTCGACCTGGGGCTGAAGGCTGCGCTGCGCTGGATGTCCGAGCAATACGCCCAACGCTACGACATTCGGGTGTCAACCGAGCTGAGCTACAAAGGCGAGGTTGGCGAACTGATCGCCACGGAGCTGTTTCGCGTCGCGCAGGAGGGCTTGACGAACGTGGTGCGCCATGCGCGGGCGCGTCAGGCCTGGGTGCGCTGTGTCGATGCGGAGGCCCATCAGATCTGCATTTCAGTCGAGGATGACGGTATCGGCTACACGCCGCAGGAGCCCCCGGCTAGCCGCCCCTCGCTGGGACTGCGGGGCATGCGCGAACGCGCCGCAGTCTTCGGCGGCAGCTTTCAGCTCGACCAGTCGCCGCGGGGCGGTGTGCGCGTGCAGGTGTGCATGCCGCTGGGGCCTACGCTGTTGAGTGATGACGCGGGCGCGGCCCAGCCTCATTCATCCCCATCCGCAGGAGACGCCCTTGGATGAGTTGCGCGTGCTCATCATCGACGACCATGCGCTGCTGGGCGAAAGTCTTGCGCGCTTTCTCGGCTCCAACGATATGCAGGCGGTCTGGTGCGGCGATCTCGTCCGCGCCATGCAATCCATCCGCGACCAGTCGTGGAGCGTGGTGTTGCTCGATCTGTCCATGCCCCAGGGCAACGGGCTTGATCTGCTCAAGCGCATCAAGCTCATGCACCCAAACCTGCCGGTGCTGATTCTGAGCATGCATCCCGAGCAACAGTTTGCGCTGCGCGCGCTGCGCGGCGGTGCGGCCGGCTATCTCACCAAGGGTTGCAGCCCCGACGTGCTGGTCGAGGCCATTCAAAAGGTGGTGCACGGCGGGCGTTACCTCACACCCGGCGTGGCGGAGCAACTGGCCAACTACATGAACGAGGGCGAGGCGGCGGAAGAACCCCACGCCCGTCTTTCCGACCGGGAGATGCAGGTGTTCATGCGGCTGGTCGAAGGCAAATCAGTCAATCAGGTCGCCGACGAACTGCACATCAGCTGCAAGACGGTGAGCACGCACAAGACGCGGCTGATGCACAAACTCGCCCTCGACAACGACGCCGATCTGGTGCGCTACGCCATGCATCAGGGCATCGTGAGCTGAACCGCCTCCCCCCCTCGGGGGGCCTGACGCGCAGCGGCAGGTCTGGCGGTGCTATCAGACAGAAAGCGCCGCGGTTTTTATACTGCCGTTGATGCACACCCCCTACTCGCCTGACCGCGCAGTTCAACTCGCGCGCGACACCCTGGATATCGAAGCCCGCGCCCTCCTTTCCCTGCGTGAGCGTCTGTCCGTCCCGCCGCTGTCGAGCGCGTTCGCCCAGGCGGTGCAGTGCATACTGCAGAGCGCTGGGCGCGTGGTGGTGTCGGGCATGGGCAAGTCGGGGCATGTGGGCCGAAAAATCGCTGCGACCTTCGCCTCCACTGGCACGCCGGCCTATTTCGTACACCCGGCCGAGGCCAGCCACGGCGACCTCGGCATGGTGACGCGCGACGATGTGTTCCTCGCCCTGTCCAACTCCGGCGAGACCGAAGAACTCACCCGCATCGTGCCGCAGGTCAAGCGCCTGGGCGCCACGCTCATCAGCATGACCGGCCGCACCGACTCCACCCTGGCGCGACATGCCGACATCCTGCTCGATTGCGCCGTCGAACAAGAAGCCTGCCCGCTCAACCTCGCGCCCACCGCCAGCACCACCGCCCAGCTTGCCCTGGGTGACGCCCTGGCCGTCGCCCTGCTCGACGCCCGCGGCTTCGGCCCGGAAGATTTCGCCCGCACCCATCCCGGCGGGAGCCTGGGGCGCAAACTGCTCACCCATGTGTGCGATGTGATGCGCAGCGGGCAGGCCGTGCCCAGCGTGACGGGCGACGCGCCGTTCACCGCCGCGTTGATGGAAATCACCCGCAAGGGCCTGGGCATGACCGCCGTGGTCGATGCGCGCGGCGTGCTGGCGGGCATCATCACCGACGGCGATCTGCGCCGCCTGATCGAAAAGGGCGCCAACCTCAACACCTTGCAGGCGCAACAGGCCATGCACCCGCAGCCGCGCACCATCGGCCCGGATGCGCTCGCCGTCGAAGCGGTGCAACTCATGGAGCAATACCGCATCAACCAATTGCTCGTCGCCGATGCGCAAGGCAAGCCCGTCGGTGCGCTGAACATGCACGACCTGTTCGCCGCCAAAGTGATCTGAAACCCCGCAATGAATCCGCCTATCGAAGCCATGCCCCGCGACGCCGCGCCCCGTCTCGCCTTCGAG
>CALBRU010000284.1 GCA_937927695.1 uncultured Thiomonas sp.
TCCCAGAAGGGAATTTTTGCGACAAAAAATCCGAAGGTGACGAAGCGGCCTGAACAAACGATAAAGAGGCCTCGCTTCGTACAGCAACGATCAAAGTGTATATATAAGTGACTACAAAGTGAGGCAAAGCAAGGGTAATACCACATCTAGCAACGCTTTGCGGCCGCATTTTTTGTTTAACGTCTGAGCCTTCCTTTGCTGCCGCGCCGCGCAGCGCGCGCTGCAAATCCTCACGGCTGCAGCTACAGTGTGCAGCCCGGCTTGCCGATGTCCGTCATGGGCAAGCCCAAAATAAACCATCCGTTCACATGAATTCCGGCGTTGTTTACGCCCTGGCGGCGTACGTCATCTGGGGCCTGTTTCCGCTTTACTTCAAGGCGCTCGAACAGGTTCCCTCCTTGCAGATCCTCGCCCACCGCATGGCCTGGTCGCTGCTTTTTGTCGCTTTGCTGCTGGCGGTTCTCAAGCGCTGGTCGTGGATGCGGCTGCTGCGCGAACAGCCCGCCCTAATCGCCCGCTTTGCACTCAGTGCCGTACTCCTGTCGAGCAATTGGGGCATCTATATCTGGGCGGTGAACAGCAACCACGTGGTAGACGCAAGTCTGGGCTATTACATCAATCCCTTGGTCAACGTGGCGCTCGGATCGGTTCTGCTGCATGAACGTCTGCGCGGTCTGCAGTGGGTCGCTCTGGCCATTGCTGCGGCGGGCGTGACCGTCATGGCGATCGAGATCGGCCATGTGCCGTGGATCAGTCTCAGTCTGGCGCTCACCTTCGGCAGTTACGCGCTGCTCAGAAAGACCGCGCCGCTGGGAGCGCTTGAAGGCCTCGCCGTGGAGACCGCGGTGCTATTCCCGCTGGCCGTGGCCTATCTGTTCTGGTTGAGTACCCAGGGCATGAATGCGTTTGCCTCTGCTGACCTCTCCACACGCTGGCTGCTGGTGGCTGCGGGCCCGGTCACCACCATTCCCCTGCTGCTGTTCGCTGCGGGCGCTCGTCGCATGTCGATGACCTTGCTGGGGGTTTTGCAGTACATCACCCCCACTCTGCAGCTGGCGCTAGGCGTCTGGCTTTATCACGAACCCTTTGCCGCAGCAAAAATGATCGGATTCGGCCTGGTCTGGGTGGGCCTTGCCGTGTTTCTGCTGGACGGTTTACGCGCAGCCTGGGGCCGCCCGGCCGCGGCGCTGCCGTCATTGGATGACGGCGTCGCGGCGCGCCCCAAGCTCTGAGCACCCCATGGCCCGGCGCAGACAGCCGACTTCAGGGATAGAGGCCGCGTTCTTCGCGCGCTTGCAGCACCCGTTCGCAAGCCACCACGAAAGCGGCCGTTCTCAGGCTGATTTTCAGTTGGTCAGCGGTATCCCAAATTCGGGCCAAGGCATTGCCAAGAATCTTGTCGAGGCGGGCGTTGATGTCGTCTTCGTCCCAGAAGAAGCTCGAAAAGTCTTGTACCCATTCGAAGTACGAAACCGTCACGCCACCCGCATTGCAAATCACGTCGGGGACGACAAGAATGCCCCGGCTTGCACAGACATCGTCTGCACCGGGTAGGGTCGGGCCGTTCGCGCCTTCGAGTATGAGCTTGGCAGTGGTTTTGCGGGCACGCTCGGCCGTCACCTGCCCTTCGAGGGCGGCGGGAATCAACACATCACAGCGCACATCCCAGAACGCCTCATCGTCGGCTTTCTGTCCGCCCGAGAATCCGGCCACGCCGCCATGACTGCTGACATGGCGCAGCAACGCGGCAACATCCAATCCTTGTTCATGAATGATCGTGCCGGTGTGATCCTGCACCGCGACGACCTTCGCGCCCGCATGCGCGAATAACTCCGCCGCTGTACCGCCCACGTTGCCAAAGCCCTGGACAGCGATCCTCAAACCTTTCACGTCAAGACCCAGGCGCCTGATGGCCTCACTGCCGGTCACGAACACGCCGCGCCCCGTGGCCTTGACCCGACCGAGAGAACCTCCGAGCTGAATCGGCTTACCCGTCACCACCCCGGTGGCGGTGGCGCCCACGTTCATGGAATAGGTGTCCATCATCCAGGCCATGATCTGACCATTGGTGTTGACGTCGGGCGCGGGAATATCCTGCTGCGGCCCGATGATGATGCCGATTTCGCTGGTGTAGCGGCGAGTCAGCCGCTCCAGTTCCTTGCGCGACAGCTCTGAAGGGGTCACCCGAATGCCCCCTTTCGCCCCGCCGTAAGGCAGGCCAACGGCAGCGTTCTTGATGGTCATCCAAGCCGACAACGCCATCACCTCTTCCAGCGTGACATTGGGGTGATAGCGCACGCCGCCTTTGCCCGGTCCTCGCGACAGGTTGTGCTGCACGCGGTAGCCCTCGAAGTGCCGCACCGAGCCATCATCCATCTCGATCGGCACATCGACGATCAGCGCACGCTTCGGTCGCTTCAAGGTTTCTCCCCAACGGGCCAGGTGACCCAGATGAGGCAGTACCCGATCGACCTGGGCCAGATAGGTCAGCCAGGGGCTGTCCGGCTCGGGATGGATGTACGACAGCGTGCAAACCGGCGGTGCGGTTACGTGTTCTTTGGACTTGGGTGTTTTCATTGCGTCTCCTGTGCTGTATTGTTGTTCAGCCGCGGCCGCCTTGTCCTTGTGAGCCTTGGCGCCATCAGCCAGGGCCGTCAGTGCCCTCAACACACTGTAGTCCGTCGCGCGCGTGCCGTACATCCTGTGCGGGTATGCAGAGGCAAGACGTGCAAGCAATTCTGACAGCGTGAGACGACCGGAAAAAGATCAGTGCAAAAAGCCCGTCGCCCGTCTGCTCCGCATCTCGCGGAACAAACGGGCGACGGGCCCTGATCTATCTATGCAACTACCCTCTGCGCAACAAACGCAAAAGGGGCGGCAAAACGCAAATCAGCAGAAGAGAACTACGATCAGATCACCTGACCTTTGGTGATCAGGCGACTGACCACCCAGGCCTTGGTCTTGGAGATCGGACGCGATTCCGCGATCTCAACCACATCGTTCAGGTGATACTGGCCCGACTCGTCGTGCGCGCTGTACTTCTTGGAGCGCGCAATCAGCTTGCCATAGATCGGGTGCTGAATACGGCGCTCAACCAAAACGGTGACCGTCTTCTGCCGCTTGTCGCTGACCACACGGCCGACCAGCGTGCGCTGCACTTTCTTTTGTTCAATCATGGCTTAACCCTTGGCCTTCTTTTCTTGAATCAGGGTACGAACCCGCGCAATGGCGCGTTTGGTGTTACCCAACTGGCACGTATTCTGAAGCTGCTGCGTACCCTTCTGCATACGCAGATTGAAGTGGGCCTTGAGCAGACTATCGAGTTCGGTCTGCAGCGCCGGGATATCCTTGGCGCGCAGTTCGGTGAGTTGAGCGGAAGTTTTCAAATCGCTCTCCTTAGGCGCCGATCTGGCGCGTGACAAAAATGGTGCGGAACGGCAGCTTGGCGGCAGCCAGCTCGAACGCTTCGCGCGCGATGGCCTCGGGCACACCTTCGATTTCGTACAGCACACGACCGGGCTGGACTTCCGAAACGTAATACTCCGGGTTGCCCTTGCCGTTACCCATCCGCACCTCGGCGGGCTTGATGGAAATCGGTTTGTCCGGGAACACACGTATCCAGATCCGGCCGCCACGCTTTACGTGACGGGAAATCGCGCGACGAGCCGATTCGATCTGGCGAGCGGTGATGCGGCCGCGGGTGGTCGCCTTCAGGCCGAACTCACCAAAGGCCACCGTAGCGCCGCGAGTGGCCAGGCCCGTGTTGCGGCCTTTTTGCTCTTTGCGGTATTTGCGACGAGCGGGTTGTAGCATGAAATTTCTCCTTGAGCGCTGTCTTTAGGCGCCAGTTGCGCCACCGGATGCACCACCCGATGTACCGCCCGATGCACCACCCGACTGAGCCGGTTTGCGCACGCGCTTGACAGCAACGGATTTTTCGCCATCGGCAGCCGGGGCGGCACGACGTGCGCCTGATGGACGGGCTGCGCCGGGACGGCGGTTGCGACGATCTTCCTCGGGGGCCGCAGGCTCGGCCTTGGCCGGGACGATAGCGCCCTTGGCCGGCGTATCGCCCTTGTAAACCCACACCTTCACGCCGATGACGCCGTAGGTCGTCTTGGCCTCAGAGGTTGCGTAGTCGATATTCGCACGCAGGGTTTGCAGAGGCACGCGGCCTTCACGGTACCACTCACGCCGGGCAATTTCGATGCCATTCAGCCGGCCAGACGACATGATCTTGATACCCTGAGCGCCCATACGCATGGCATTCTGCATGGCACGCTTCATGGCGCGGCGAAACTGAATGCGCTTTTCGAGCTGCTGCGTGATGGAATCGGCAATCAGCTGAGCGTCGATTTCGGGCTTGCGCACCTCTTCGATATCCACAGCGACCGGCACACCCAAGCGCTTGGCCAGTTCGGCCTTCAGGTTTTCAATGTCTTCACCTTTTTTGCCGATCACCACACCCGGGCGGGCGCTGTAAATGGTGATACGTGCGTTTTTGGCGGGGCGCTCGATGAGTACGCGCGAAACCGAAGCATTTTTCAAACGCTTGGCCAAGTACTCGCGCACCATGATGTCTTCACTGAGCATCTTGGCGTACTGGGTGCTCGGCGCATACCAGCGCGAAGCCCAGCCGCGGGTGACGGCCAGACGGAAACCGGTCGGATGAATTTTCTGTCCCATATGACGTCCTCAGTTCCCGACTTGAATGTAGATATGGCAGGTGGGCTTGCTGATGCGATTGCCACGACCTTTGGCGCGCGCACTGAAGCGCTTGAGGGTTGCCCCCTCTTCCACCATGATCTGGGTCACTTTCAGTTCGTCCACATCGGCGCCATCGTTATGCTCGGCGTTGGCGATGGCCGACTCCAGCACTTTCTTTATGATGCCCGATGCCTTCTTAGGCGAGAACTCCAGGATGTTCAAAGCGGAGTCCACTTTTTTACCGCGGATCAGGTCCGCCACCAGCCGGCCTTTTTGGGCCGAGAGGCGAACGCCGCGTAGGGTTGCACGAGTTTCCATGTGTCTGCCTTACTTCTTCGCCTTTTTATCGGCGGGATGTCCTTTGAAAGTCCGCGTCAGCGCGAATTCGCCTAGCTTATGGCCCACCATTTGGTCGGACACATACACCGGAACATGCTGCTTGCCGTTGTGCACGGCAATCGTCACGCCGATGAATTCGGGCAGGATGGTGGAACGACGCGACCAGGTCTTCACCGGGCGCTTGTCTTTGGTGCTGACAGCAGCTTCAACCTTTTTCAGCAGATGCTGGTCGCAGAACGGACCTTTTTTGAGTGAGCGAGCCATGTGCTATCCCTTACTTCTTACGACGCGACACGATCATGCTCTGCGTGCGCTTGTTGTTGCGGGTGCGATAACCCTTGGTCGGCGTACCCCACGGGCTGACCGCCACGCGGCCTTCGCCTGTCTTGCCTTCACCGCCGCCATGCGGGTGGTCGACCGGGTTCATGGCCACGCCACGCACCGTCGGACGAATGCCTTGCCAACGCTTAGCGCCTGCCTTGCCGTACTGGCGCAGGTTGTGCTCTTCGTTGCTCACCTCACCCAGGGTGGCGCGACACTCAATGTGAATGCGGCGAACTTCGCCCGAGCGCATGCGCACCTGAGCGTGAATGCCTTCGCGCGCCAGCAGCACCGCAGAAGCGCCGGCGGAACGCGCGATCTGCGCGCCCTTGCCAGGCTGCATCTCGATGCAATGAATGGTTGAACCCACCGGAATATTGCGGATAGGCAGTGTGTTGCCCGCACGGATCGGCGCCTCGGAGCCGCTCATCAACGTGGCGCCCACTTCGAGGTTGCGCGGCGCAATGATGTAGCGGCGCTCGCCATCTGCGTAGCAGACCAGCGCAATGTGCGCAGTACGATTCGGATCGTATTCGATACGCTCGACCTTGGCCGGAATGCCGTCCTTGTCGCGACGGAAATCGACCACACGGTAATGGTGTTTGTGACCACCGCCGCGATGGCGCGTGGTGATATGACCATTGTTGTTGCGGCCAGCCTTCTGGAACTGGGGCTCGAGCAGCGAACGCTCGGGCTCGCCCTTGTACAGATGCGGGTGCGAGACCTTGACGACGGCGCGGCGGCCAGCCGAGGTCGGTTTGACTTTGACGACGGGCATTTAGATACCCTCCTGCGCGAAATTCAGCTCTTGGCCCGCCTTCAGGCAGACATAGGCTTTCTTGACATGATTGCGACGGCCCGTGCCACGCGCAGTGCGCTTGACCTTGCCCTTGATGTTGGTGACCTGGACCGACTCGACATCGACCTTGAACAGCAGTTCAACGGCAGCCTTGATCTCAGGCTTGGTCGCATCACGCAGGACGCGAAACACCACTTGATTGCGCTTTTCCGCGACCATAGTCGCCTTTTCGGAAATGACCGGCGTGCTGAGCACCTGCATCAGACGCTGCGGATTGAGAACGGCCTGCGTCATGACAGCATCTCCTGAAGTTGGCTGACTGCACCCTTGGTCATCACGACCTTCTTGTAGAACAGAAGGGACAGCGGATCGGCGTAACGCGGCTCGACCACCAGAACATTCGGCAGATTGCGCGCAGCGAGAAACAGGTTTTCATCCGCACCGTCAGCAATGATCATCACCGACTCAAAGCCCATCGCCTTGCACTTCTCGGCAACCAGCTTGGTCTTAGGCGCCTCCACGGTAAAGGCATCTACTACCACAAGGCGGCCCTCGCGCGCCAGTTGCGAAAACAGCGAACGCATCCCAGCGCGATAGGCCTTCTTGTTGACCTTGTGCGTGAAGTTCTCGTCCGGCGAATTCGGGAAAATCTTGCCGCCTCCACGCCACAGCGGCGACGACGTCATACCAGCGCGAGCGCGGCCAGTACCCTTTTGCTTCCAGGGCTTGCGGGTCGAGTGCTTGACCACCGCGCGGTCTTTCTGGGCACGGTTGCCCAGGCGCGCATTGGCCTGATAAGCGATCACGATCTGGTGAACCAGATCTTCGTTGAAGTCACGCCCAAACACCTCGGGGCTGACATCAAACTTCTCAGCAGGCTGGCCCTGCGCGTTAATGAAATCGAGCTGCATCACTGACCTCCTGCCGCAGACTTGACCGCGGGACGCAGAAACACAAAGCCCGAACGCGAGCCCGGCACCGCACCCTTGACGAGGATGAGCTGGCGCGCTTCGTCGATGCGAACCACTTCCAGGTTCTGCACCGTCACGGTTTCATTACCCATCTGACCCGCCATGCGCTTGCCAGGAAATACACGTCCGGGATCCTGCGCCATGCCGATGGAACCTGGCGCACGCGTGGTGACCGAGTTACCGTGAGAGGCGCGGTTGGACGAAAAATTGTGGCGCTTGATTGAGCCAGCAAAGCCCTTGCCGATCGACACGCCCTGCGCATCGACCATCTGACCCACCTGAAACAGCGAAGCGGGAACCGTCGCACCCGGCGCGTAATCGGCCGCTTTTTCAGCGGGCAGATCAAACTCTTTGAGGATTTCCGCCGGCTCGACACCCGCTTTCGCCAAGTGACCCGCCTGACCCTTGGTGAGGCGTGACGGCTTGCGAGAGCCGTAAGCCACTTGAACGGCGCTATAGCCATCCACATCTTGCGTGCGCACCTGCGACACCCGGTTGCCAGACGCATCCAGCACGGTGACGGCGATGGATGCCCCATCGTCGGTGAACACACGCGTCATTCCGACCTTGCGCGTGACAAGGCCCATTGAATGTGAGCTCATTGTTTTCTCCTACCCGGCTACGATTGGCCAGGCCCGTAAGTTATTCAAACGACCCAAGCTACGCGGCTTGAGTCAATTACTGCCAATTTTTACTGCCCGCTTTCTTTCAGGTATCGCCAGAAAGAAAGCCTTTAATCATACATCAACAGCCCTGTGATCTGCAAGGCAGTGTGCTCACTGCAGTTTGATTTCCACATCGACGCCCGCAGGCAGATCGAGCTTCATCAGAGCATCTACCGTCTTGTCCGTCGGATCAACGATGTCCATCAGACGCAAATGCGTGCGGATTTCTAACTGATCGCGTGAAGTCTTGTTGACGTGCGGCGAGCGCAGGATGTCAAACCGCTGCAGGCGCGTCGGCAGCGGCACGGGGCCTTTGACAATGGCGCCGGTACGCTTGGCGGTATCGACGATCTCCATCGCGGACTGATCAATCAGCTTGTAATCAAACGCCTTCAAGCGAATACGGATTTTCTGATTTTGCATGATGTTCTCTTCAAAGAGCGAAGGCCGACGCCTAAAGTGTGAACGGCGTCGACCGATTCCGTTGAACGATTTACTCGATGATCTTGGCCACGACACCGGCGCCGACGGTACGACC
>CALBRU010000285.1 GCA_937927695.1 uncultured Thiomonas sp.
GCCTGCAACCATCAATACAGGCGGAGCGGCGAAGTGCGTCAGCGTGCCGCCGATTTGCGAACGCTCGCCCTGCCACTGCAGGCCGAGCTCCGCGTCACTCCAACTGGATGGCACGCCGACCAGCGCGGCGGTGTTGTTGCTGTGCATCGCCTGTCGGCTGGCCTGTGCCTGCAGCCGCCACTGCCCGCCGAGTTGGAGCGACAACCACATGACCGGCCCCTGGCGGATCACGTTGTCGATCTGGCGATGCTCCAGCGTGACTGCGGCGTGGTGCGCCAGCGCGAGTTGCTGCTCGGCGGTCTGCCGCGCCAGGGCTTGCAGCGCGGGGTTGTCTTGCCCGCGCTCGGCGGCGGCCTCCAACACTTTTTCGGCGGTGGCCAGCGCCTGTAGCGGCTGGCCCGCAATGCGCTCGGCCTCCGCCCGGTCTTGCGGCAGCAGATGGCGCGCTGCGCCTTGCTGCAACAGCCGGGTGACGGCTTCGCGGTCACCCGCGCGCAGCGCCATTTGCAGCTCGATGGATTGCCGCGCCGCCGGGGTGAGCACGCGCCGCGCCAGCCACCAGCGGGCGGCTGAATTCGTGTCCAGGCGCAGCAGCCAGTCGGCAATCGCGGCGTTGGCCTGCAGAGTTTGCGGGCCGGTCAGATCGCCGCTGCGCAGCTTGTCGCGCAACTGCCCGAGCAGCGCCTGTTGACCCGCGCCATCGAGCCGGGCATGACTCAGGCGCAGGCGGGCGAGCAGCGCGTTCAGGTCTTGATCGGTGGTTTTACCCAGTGATTTTTTCCCGCTCGCGGCGGCTTTTTGCAGCAGCGCCCACGACTGGTTGTAGGCCGCCTGCGCGCGGCGGCTGTCACCGGCCTGCGCCAGCAGATCGCCGTAGTTGAGCAGCCAGAGCGCATCGGTCTTTTTGCGGGGGTAGAGCTGCTGCCCGTAGCGCACGGCGGCGACGTTGTCGCCCAGGGTTTGCGCCGCGGCGGAGAGCACGTCGAGGCCGTCCGGCAGGCCTTGCAGGCTGCGGCTGTATAGCGCCACGTCCTGCCGCAGGGCGTCGGGTTGGTTGGCGTCGATCAGCATCCACAGCAGGGCGATCTGGTTGTCGGTATTACCGGGCGAAAGACGTAGAGCCTCGTGCAGATCGGCCAGCGCCTGGTCGGTACGGCCCAGCGCGCGCCAGACTTGCGCGCGGGCGGCGTACATCTGCGGCTGCTGGCGCAGCGGCGCGCCCGCGGCACTGCCCAGCACGACGCGCTCCCACTCGGCGATGCCCTGGGCGCTGGGCTGACGTACCAGCGATTGCAGCCACAACAGCGCCAGCGCCTCCGACGGGGCCTTGGCCCAGGCTTGCGGCAGCAGCCGCAGCGCGGCAGCGTCGCCCTGCGATTTTTGCGTGAGGATGATGAAGCGCTGCAACTGGTAGGGCTTGATTCGGTCGCGCAGTTGCGGGTTGTTCCAGATGCTGCCGTAGGCGCTTTGCGCGCTGCGCTGCTCGCCCATGTCCCAGGCGATGTCGCCCAGCAGCCCCTGGTGCGCAGCGAGCAAATCGACATCGTTGCAGGGCGGGGTTTTCGCGGCAGAACTGCCATCGGTGATGACGGCAGCAGCCGGCGCGTTGTGGCAGGGCGTGTCATCCGAGAGGTGCTGGGTTTGCTCGAGCGTTTGCCGCGCCTGCTCGAACTGCCCGTTTTGCAGCAGGGCGATGGCGTAGTCGATACTGCCGCGCAGACTGAGCGTGCCACGGGCGAGCGCCTCGGCGTAAGTCGCCAGCGAAGCGTCCACCTCGCCCATATTGCCCAGCAGCCAGGCCAGGGAAGTCAGCACCTCGGGCTGCTTGATCGCGGCTTGTCGCAGGATGCTCACCGCTTTTTCAGGATGGCCGCGTACCTCCAGCGCCTGGGCGTATTGCAGCCACTCGTCTGTGGTGAGCGTGGTGTGCGCGGCGCGCTGTTCCCAGTAGGCGTCCAGGCCGCTGCTCGAATGCAGCGCGAGCGCCAGCCGACGCAGTTCGTCGAGCGCGTGGCGGGTGAACTCGGCGCGCAGCAGGGCGATCCACTGCTGCATCGCGGCGTCGGGCTGGCCGCTCCACTCCAGCACCTGGGCGCGACGCTCGGCCCAACTGCGGTTTTTCGGATCGATCGAGAGGGCGGCATCGGCCATATGCACCGCGCCGCGCAGATCGCCCCCAGCCAGCAGCACTTGCCAGGCCAGTTCGCGCTGCGCCGGAGCGAGGGCCTTGCCCAGCGCGGCGGCGGGCAGGTCGAGATCGACGGCTTTGCGCAGCCAATCACCCGCCTCGGCGGGCTGGTTGGCGCCCAGTGCCAGCTTCACCATGAACCATGCCATCTGCGGTGCAACCGCGCCTTTGCCCAGCGCTGCAGCGGTCTGGCGATAGGCCTGTTTGGGATCGCCGGAAGCCAGCAAGGCGCGTGCAGCCTGCTCGATGAGTTGCTCGCGCTCGGCCGCAGTCACGCGGGTCTTGGCGGTGGAGAACAAAACCTGCGCCGCCAGCGATTCGGCGTGCACTCCCACCAGCAGACGCGCCGCCTGCACTGCGGCGGCGGGGGGCAGCGGCAGAAAACGGGTCACCATGCCGGTGAGCCGCTGCACGGCTTGCGGCTCGTGGAGGCCTTGCAGCAGCACCAGGGTGTCGCGCCATTCGTTGAAGTTGGCCGGTTGGGTACGCTGCAGCAGCGCGCAGAGGGCCTGCCGGGCCTGCGCTTCTTCTTTTGTCTTCCCCAAGGCGCGGGCATCGAACCAGCGGGCCTTCCAGATTTGCAGCCGAAGGGCGTCGGCCTGCGGGGTGTGCGCCGATCGCAGGGTGTCGAGGGCTAGTTGCGATTTGCCGATGTGCACATAGCGCTGCGCCAGCATCAGGCGCAGGTCGATATTGCCGCCGCGCAGATCGACCAGGTGGCGCAGGTAGTCGATGGCCAGACCATCGTCGGCGCTGGTGCTCAGCAACCGCATCAGGTTCTGCCCCGGATAGACCAGCGCGAGCGTACCGGCGCACAACAGGCCCAGCCCCAGCAAGGCGCCACGCGGAAATAGACGACTGCGCTGCGGATCGTCTGGAGAGATGTGCAGCGGGTCGCGGGTGGCGGGGCGGGTTTTTTCCAGCATCGAGGCGGATTGTCGGTCAGGCCCTATCAGGCGCGCTTCAGCGTGAGATCGACGGCGGCGCCACTGCTGCTGACCCGCACCCCTGCGGCCGCTTGCTCGACTTTCGCCCCTTTGGTCGCCTGCACGCTCCAACCGGAGGGCAGTTGAAACAGGGCTTCGACAGGCAGATGCCCTTGCAGGCTGATTTGCACGCTGCGGTCTTTTTGCACGGCCCAGCGGGTGATGTCGGCATTGGCCTCGATCAGACGCGGAACGGACGCGGCCGGGGGCTGGCCCGCAGCTTGACTACGCAGCACGGCCTGTCCAGCCGTCGCGTGCAGATAACGCTGCTGTCCATGCTCGTTCCAGCCGACGATGTTCTGGCAGTTGGCCAGTGCGGGCGTGGCGGCGGTGACGGGCTGGGTCCACTGGCGCATTTCTGCCCCACTGCGCAGACGCCAGCCGCCAGCCAGCAGCCGGGCCACCGTCGCTTGCCGCCAGTCGTTCACGCTGCGGAAGTATTGATGGCCGAAGATGGCGTGCGTGGGTTGCTTGAGCGCCCATTGGTAAACGAAATGCAGGCTCTTGGCGCCAGCCGCCTTGGTCACGATGTAAGGGTGGTAATACAGGTCAATGGGTTTGATGCGGCGCGGAGAGTCGGTCATCTGATAGCTCTCGACCACGCGCTCGAAGCCGAAATACGGGCCGGTCCAGTTGTGGGTGAAGTCTTCCTCATTCGACTGCGCGGCATACACCTGAAAATACTTGCCCTTGGGAATGCCCATGGGCCAGATGTTCGACAGGGTGGGGCTAGTCTTGCTGATGGGTGCGCCGCCGCCGTTGATATTGCCCAGGCCGGTTTCGTAGGCCATGGCCACCGCCTCAATGGGCGGATTGCAGTCGCCGGGCCACAGAATCATGTTGCACTTTTTGCCGGGAGGGCAGAGTTTTTCGTCGATGTAGTCTGCCGCGCCCACTACATTGCTCTTGGTGCTGAAGGTGTAGTGGGGCAGCGGCAGGTAGTAGCCGTAGGGGTAGGCCTTGCTCGGTTTGCCCAGGCTGTGGGTCTTGCTCGCCTCCACCCAGTTGAACGGGTGCGACCAAGTGTGGCTGCCGACTTCCACCCAAGGCAGGGCGTACATGCGTTTGGCCCACTTCTGCGACTGGTCGGCCAGTTTGGGATACAGCCCTTCGTGACTGATTTCGCCGATGATCACCGAGCCCAGCGTGGGCACCTTGTATTTTTCGAGGAATTCGGTCACCAGCACTTCGCAGGCCAGGGGTGAACCCGGCTGGTCGCAGGCGTTCGGCCAGCCATCGCCGTCGAAGTGCACGAAAAAGACGCGCCTGCCGGTGCGGGTGGTCACGTCGGGCATGGGGTCTGCGCCCACGCGCAGCGCCGCGCGGAAAAACTCGATCGGCTCGATCGACCAGCGCGTGCCGGTATTGCCTGGCAGATTGAATACGCCGAACGGCCCCAGGGCGTAGCCGCCCCAGGGGGTGATGGCGGCACCGTCCATGATCTGACCGTCGGCACCGGTGGCGCGCAGCCAGACCTGCGAGTCGGCCCCGGCGGCGATGGCCGTGGAGTTTTGCGGGCTGACCAGGGGGATGACTTCGCCATTGGGCGTACCGGGCTGGCGCTGCACTCTTATGGGCGTCGTCAACGGTCCGTCACCCACTTTCGCGCCGAGTTCGGCCAGTACGTTGAAATCGGCATAGCCCAGCACGGCGATGGGCACACCTTCCGCCTTGGCGCGCTTGAGCAGGGCGCGGATGTCCGGGGGCACCTTGCCGTCATCGGGGTAGAGCACCACGGCGGCGTAGC
>CALBRU010000286.1 GCA_937927695.1 uncultured Thiomonas sp.
GCTGCCGCTGCTGCCTTTGCGCGATGTGGTCGTTTTTCCCCACATGGTGATTCCCTTGTTTGTAGGGCGTCCTAAGTCGATCAAGGCGCTGGAATCGGCCATGGAAAGCGGCAAGCAGATCATGCTGGTCGCGCAGAAAGCTGCGGCCAAAGATGAGCCCAAGCCCGATGATCTGTTCGATGTGGGCTGTCTTTCGAGCATCTTGCAGATGCTCAAGCTGCCTGACGGCACGGTCAAAGTGCTGGTTGAAGGCGCGCAGCGGGCCAGCGCCCTGAACATCAGGGACAACGGCGACTATTTCGCCTGCGAAGCTGTGCCTATCGAATCCAGTTCGGAAACCAGTGCGGAATCCGAAGCGATGCGGCGCGCGGTGGTGGCGCAGTTCGACCAGTATGTGAAGCTGAACAAAAAAATCCCGCCTGAAATTCTCACTTCGATTTCCGGCATCGACGATCCGGGCCGTCTGGCCGACACCATCGCCGCGCATCTTCCGCTCAAACTGGAACAGAAACAGTCTGTGCTTGATCTGCACGACGTACATGCCCGTCTGGAAAATTTGCTTGAACAACTCGAACGTGAAGTCGGCATTCTTCAAGTCGAAAAGCGCATCCGCGGCAGGGTGCGCCGCCAGATGGAAAAAAGCCAGCGCGAGTACTACCTGAACGAACAGGTCAAGGCCATCCAGAAAGAGCTGGGCGAGGGCGAAGACGGCGCGGACATCGAAGAGATCGAGAAAAAGATCAAGGCTGCGCGCATGCCCAAAGAGGCCAAGAAGAAGGCCGAAGGCGAGCTCAAAAAACTCAAGCTCATGTCCCCGATGTCGGCTGAGGCCACGGTGGTGCGCAACTACCTCGACGTGCTGATCAGCTTGCCCTGGTCCAAGAAGAGCAAGGTGCGCCACGATCTGGCATTTGCCGAGGCAGTGCTGGAGGAAGATCACTACGGCCTCGAAAAGGTCAAGGAACGCATCCTGGAATATCTCGCGGTTCAACAGCGCGTGGACAAGGTCAAGGCGCCGATTCTTTGCCTGGTCGGCCCTCCGGGGGTGGGCAAGACCTCTCTGGGTCAATCCATCGCTCGCGCGACCGGGCGCAAATTCGTTCGCATGGCCTTGGGTGGCGTACGGGACGAGGCCGAGATTCGCGGCCATCGCCGCACCTACATCGGCGCCATGCCCGGCAAGATCCTGCAAAGCCTGAACAAGGTGGCGGTTCGCAACCCGCTGTTCCTACTCGACGAGGTGGACAAGCTCGGCATGGATTTCCGCGGCGATCCGTCCTCTGCCTTGTTGGAAGTGCTCGATCCCGAACAAAACCATACCTTCAGCGATCACTACGTCGAAGTTGATTTCGACCTGTCCGATGTGATGTTTGTCGCCACCTCGAATTCGCTCAACATTCCTTCGGCGCTGCTCGACCGGATGGAGGTCATTCGTCTGGCCGGCTATACCGAGGATGAGAAGGTTAGCATCGCCCAGCGCTATCTCCTGCCCAAGCAGATGAAGAACAACGGGGTAGAGAAAGACGAACTCGACGTCACGGAAAGCGCCATTCGAGGCCTGATTCGCTACTACACGCGCGAGGCCGGGGTGCGCTCGTTGGAGCGTGAGATTTCGCGCATCTGCCGTAAAGCTGTCAAGGGACGCTTGCTGAAAACCTACACCGATCAGGTTGTGGTCACCGAAGACAACCTCCACGACTTCATCGGCGTGAGGCGTTTCAACTTCGGCATCGCCGAAAAGCAGAGTCAAGTCGGTCAGGTGGTGGGCTTGGCCTGGACCGAAGTCGGCGGCGATTTGTTGACCATCGAGGCTACCGCCATGCCCGGGAAAGGCGCCATTCTGCGCACCGGATCTCTGGGCGATGTGATGAAAGAATCGGTCGAGGCCGCTCGCACGGTGGTGCGGGTTCGCTCGCGACGCCTTGGCATCAAAGACGAGTTGTTCGAGAAACGCGATCTGCACATTCACGTTCCCGAAGGCGCGACGCCCAAGGATGGCCCGAGCGCCGGTATTGCCATGACGACCGCGATCGTCTCCGCGATGACGGGCATTCCCGTCAAGGCTGAAATTGCCATGACCGGCGAAATCACCCTGCGAGGTGAGGTGCTTGGAATCGGCGGCCTGAAGGAGAAGCTCCTCGCGGCGCTGCGAGGAGGGATCAAGACGGTGCTGATTCCTGAAGAAAACGTCAAGGACCTGCAGGAGATGCCTGAAAACGTGAAGGCCAGCCTCAGTATCATCCCGGTGAAATGGATTGATCAGGTCCTAGATCTGGCGCTTGAGCGCGTTCCTGTGGCACTGGAAGACGAAGTTCCCGCCACGGCCGTCGAAGTGCCCGTCGCGCCAGTGGATGCATCGGTTTCCGAGAGTGCGCGTCACTGAGCGGGTCACCAAAAGCTCAACGAAATAGCTCTTGCAACGACGCAAAAAATCGGTATAGAATGCTGGTTTGCTTTCGGGGGTATAGCTCAGCTGGGAGAGCGCTTGCATGGCATGCAAGAGGTCAGCGGTTCGATCCCGCTTACCTCCACCAAGTAAATTCAAGCAATATTTGAAGGTTTAGTCCCCTTCGTCTAGAGGCCTAGGACACCGCCCTTTCACGGCGATAACACGAGTTCGAATCTCGTAGGGGACGCCAGATTCAGCAAACCGAATCTGCATGGAGTGGTAGTTCAGTTGGTTAGAATACCGGCCTGTCACGCCGGGGGTCGCGGGTTCGAGTCCCGTCCACTCCGCCAAAATATAAGCCCAAGCTATTGATTAGCTTGGGCTTTTTCATTTCTCGCCTGTCACGCTCTTACCGCCGCTCTTAACCCATCATCCCGTCATGGGTATCCGATGCGTTCGTGGCTCTGTTGATGTTGCATTTCAACACACGTTGCATGATGCGCTTCTGCTAACCTAATTGGCATGCGTGTACCGGCAAACTCTGGAACCCACCTGGGGACGCCGGGCGAAAATTCTCAGGTGTGTGCCGCCTTAAAGTCGCGCACAAAAATTCAAAATATGGGCTTGTTCATGCTGAGAGCCGCGTCGTCAATACAAGAAATTAGATAGGCTGCTGCATTTGGGGGAGATATGAAAAAAATTGTGCCTGCGTTATTCGCGATTTTGTTGCTCATTGCGCCGGTCATGGCGCGAGCGTTCGAACCTACAACGACGGCTATGTACTATTCGCTGCAATCAATGTCTAGCCCGGACTATGCATTTTGGCAGGGATATGTTGCTGGCGCTTCTATGAGTTATTTCAACTACGTTTCTGAAAAGAACCACGGATGCACAGTCCCGCACGGATTAACTATCGGTCAGGAAGTGCAGATAACTTTAAATTATCTGAAAAATAATCCAGAAGTGTGGCAGCTTGACCCTAGTATGCTCATTTGGATTGCTTTGAACAGGGATTTTTGTCCTGGGAACTAACCATTAGCAGTCCCTCACATTCCTGAACTGCGTCACGCAGCCTCCGCTTGTCGTCGGCCACGGCCTGCGAGTAGAAGCCGTCAACCTTCTTGCAGATCGCTCGCAGGTGTGCAGCCCATTCGGCGGTGTATTTCTTGCGCGAGTGCTCCCAGGGTTTCCAGCGGTGAATTTCTTTGCGCAACTTCATGCGCAGTTCATCGGATGGCTTCGGCCATGTCATAGCTATCTGCTCCCGGCTAATCGTTTGCGGCACCCTGCCGATTGTTGACCTGTTGCGGGCCTGTTGCCATGTTCACCTGCTTGGCAATGACGAGCGGCCCGGCCTTGATACCCGATAGCGCCTCAGCGGCGCGGATCGCTTGGCCCTTGGCTTTGAATGCCATCTTGGCGTACATCTCCTGCATGCGGGGGGAGGGAGCTTGCTCAGACTTGGCGATGTAGCGGTGGAACAAGGCATCAAGCGTGGCGATGCTGGCAACCAGTCGGGCCTCGATGTCGCGGAGATCGCCAGCATTGACGCGCTTGGCCTGCTCACTGATCGCATGCAGAACATCGCGCGCAGCCAGCCCATCCTCGACATGGGCGATGGTCACAGCGGCGCGCGCAAGCCCATTGGTGGCGGCGTCGGCTCGATTCTGCTCATACTGCCGCAAGGCGTGGGATTTGGTCTCCATATGCTCAGGCTCCAAGGGCTACATGAATTTCTGAAAAGTGCCTAGTGTGGTCACTGCCAAAACTGCCAAAAGGGGGTGATTGGGGCTTTTGGCAGTTTTGGCAGTTCGCTGAGTAGGCGTTTCTACAAATTTGCGTTCGGGTTCAGACGGTAAACCGTGGCGTCGCGGCCCTGCGTCGGGATGGTTTCGGCAAGCAGCCAATCCATCGACACAAGGTAGTCCAGCGCTTGATTGACCTGGGAGCGGTCGGTCAAACCCGACCAGTTCGGACGCCATACATCGCGACTGCTGAACCCTTCGGCCTTCAAGTCCCCCTTTTTGATGCGGGCAAGAATGCTGCGCGCCGTTGCCACCTCGGGTTGTATGCCTGCCGCGTAGCAGCGCAGCGCATGGGTTTCGAGATACGAGGCCCAGGCAATGGCCTTCTCCACAGCGCCCAGGCAGACCGGGCCTGTTCGCCCGTCGGCAAGGTGGCAGATCAGCGCCAGCGCAGGCACGAGCTTGCGGTACTTGGCCAGGTGGCTTTCGACGGCGGGGTGCAGATCGCCGCGCAGGCGCCCCTCCAGGTTTGTGCGCCACGCCAGAAAGCATGCATGCGCTGCATCGTCGAGGCGCAAATAGGGCAGGCCGTCAGCTTGCCCGTCAGGCGCAACGTCCTGCATTGCGCCGACTGCCTCGGGGGTGATTCTGTCGAGGCGGTCAAAGACGACCCACGCGGCCTTCTTGGCCTCGCCATCCGGCCAGCGGTCAACGTCGCGCCACTCTGTCGGGGCGTCGGGCCACACCATCATGCCAAAGCGCTGCATCAATCCATCGTCGGCAGCGCCG